>JAUNGL010000068.1 GCA_030524665.1 Lachnospiraceae bacterium
GCTTCCGTCTGCGGTTCCTCTGTCTCCGTATATTCTTCCTCAGTGCTCTCTTCTACAACTTCATCCTTGTAGACACCATCCTTCGGCATAGCAGCATCCACCAACAGCACTCTCACAACATCATCCTCAGATACGTATGCTTTGTTCTTTGCATCCAGCTTCACAGTTAACCAATGTCCGTTATCCTCAAGCACCACCATATCGTCGCCTGTGTTCATAACCTTAACAACCTCTGACCCTCCGTCAGGAGCCGCATATACATTAACTCCGTCCCAGGAAGCGGTGACTCCGTCTACTCCATAATGTTCTCCAAGTCCTTTTGCTTCGTCACCAAAAGTCAGATATTCGTTCTTCACATATCCGGTCATACCACCGGAGTATACTTCTGACCATTCTTCACCTTTGTTCAGAACCCATACAGCACATCCATGATAAAGGAAACCAAGAACCGTTCCATCTTCATCTTTCTTATCACGAAGATTAATTCCGGTCTCTACCGTATCGTCATTCGTCATAGCAATCTCACCCCATGCTTCCGGCTGGTCATACGGGATAGAGATTCTTGCTTCCGGATGATCTATAAATACTTCTGTTTCTCCTTCTGTTTCTTCTTCTAATGATTCGCTCTCTGCTGTCCCGCTCTGTTCCGCGTCTGCCTCAGTAGACTCATCTGCTGTCTCGGACTGCTCCACTGCCTGAGTCTCAGGCTCTGCCATGACGGTAACACCAGATATCACAGATGTAAATAGTGAAAGCGCACATATAACAGCATAAGCTTGTCTTCTTTTCATCGTAACCTCTCCTTTTATTGCATTACTACGTTTTTATTAAAAATATTACGGATTTGTTAACTCATTTACAAGCCTATTCTAATATGTTTGTCCCACTTTGTCAATACGTTTTTAATATTTAATATTTGACATAGTTCGAAACATTATTATACTCCGCCTGAAATGTAAAAAACGATTAACATATGAACTTATACTGTCTATCTTCTCTGTCTTGCCGCTTCATACATCAATATCGCAGATGCCACACCTGCATTCAGTGATTCTACTTTTCCGCACATAGGTATTTTGATGCGGACATCCGCTGCATTCGCTGCTTCTCCCGTCAGCCCCCGGCTTTCATTTCCAATCAGGAAACCACATGGCCCAGTATAAACTCCCGTCTCATAAGAAACAGCTCCCTGAAGATGTGCTGCATAAAAAGTAAACCCGGTCTTCTGAAGCTTCCGTATCTCATCTATCAGATCGGCCGTATAAACAAAAGGCATCCGGTAAACAGACCCCATCGTAGACCGGATCACCTTCGGGTTATAAATATCCACACTGTCATCCGAGAGAAGAATCCCGGTCACTCCGGCCCCCTCCGCCGTTCGTACAATAGTTCCCAGATTACCAGGATCCTGTAAATGTTCCAGAACAATCAGCAAAGGCGGATTCTTCTGCACACCTTTACATAAATCATCCGTCTTATAATGATACTGTCTCACAATACACAAGACACCCTGCGGTGTCTTGGTATCTGAGACAGCGCCAAATACCTGATCAGAAAGTACCACAGGCATTCTTGGGCCTGAGATTGGAAAAAGCTCTTTCTTCTTATTATAGAAACTTTCAGACACAAAAGTCTGTACCAGCCGTTCCTGAGGTACTTCCTCATACATTTTAATTCCTTCAACAACAAAGACATCCTGTTCATTGCGAAACTTCGCTTTTTTCTGCAGTTGAATCAGATTTTTAACCTGTTGGTTCGAAGTACTTGTAATCATATTAAATTGCCATTGCCTTGCTGACACGCACCATATAATCAGAAATATTCTTCTGCATGTTCAGTGCCTCATCAATATCAAAATCTACGAATTCACCATTTCTGTAGCCTACTACACGGTTGCTCTTTCCCTCTGCCAGAAGATCCGCCGCATAAGCTCCCATCATAGAAGCATAAACTCTGTCCTTACACGTTGGGCTTCCTCCACGCTGCATATGTCCAAGAATCGTCGCACGTGTCTCCACACCGGTCGCAGCCTCAATTCGACGCGCCATACTCGTTGAATGGCCAATACCTTCTGCATTGATTACAATATGATGCTTCTTACCGCGCTTTCTGTTTCTGATAATATTATCAATCAGTTTCTGTTCGTCAAAATCAAATTTCTCCGGGAGAAGAATATCCTCCGCACCATTTGCAATACCGCACCACAGCGCAATGTAACCTGCGTTCCGTCCCATAACCTCAATGATACTGCAGCGTTCATGGGAGGTTGAGGTGTCACGCACCTTATCGATGGCATCCATAGCTGTATTGACTGCCGTATCAAATCCGATCGTATATTCTGTACAGGCAATATCAAGATCAATCGTTCCCGGCACACCAATTGTATTGATCCCACGTGCTGCCAACTGCTGTGCTCCTGCAAAGGAACCATCTCCACCAATGACTACAAGACCATCAATGCCATGTCTGCGGCAGATTTCAGCGCCCTTATCCTGTCCTTCCGGTGTCCGGAATTCCGAGCAGCGTGCCGTATAGAGAATGGTACCGCCTTTGGAAATTGTATCGGACACATCTCTTGCTGTCATATCTGTGATTTCTTCATTTAAAAGCCCGCGGTATCCCTGATAAATTCCTTTTACCTTCAGTCCCTGAGACAGAGCCTTCCGTACTACCGCACGGATAGCCGCATTCATGCCCGGAGCATCTCCACCGCTTGTCAACACACCAATCGTCTTAATTTCCTTAGCCATCTTGCACCTCCTGGATTATTTACCTGTACACGACATCCTGATCTGCAAATCACTGCTGTTCTTTGTTCCATACAGGTACCGTCATTCATTTTCAGGCATTCCCGCCTGTACTTCTTTTCTCACATTTTAATCTATTTTCCTTTATTTGTAAAGGATACATGTACAGTTCGGTCATAGCTGTTATACCAAAAGTTACTGTTTACGGGGTAGCTGTTCCGCGAGGATTTATCCTGCCCGCCTTTTGGGCAGGATGCCGTCCCTGGCGAAGGGTGTTCAGGTGCTGTTTTGCACCTGAATCCAGAGTTTTGCGGCGCGAAATCGCATGAAATGCGATTTCTGTGCATCGCGAAGCGTCGTTGCTGTTCACACGGCTGCCATCTTGGCAGACGTGTGAACAGTAACTACCAAAAATCGTCTCGTCTGATCTTTTATTTTTTCTCCGTCACCTTTACATTTTCTCTGCCGAACAAACCGGAGAGCTGCTCTACCAGCACATCATCCGCCTGTACCGTCCAGTTATCACCAAGGCGCCGGAGCGCTTTGGGACTGCGCACGTAAATAGCCACATGATCCTTTCCATCAGAATTCCGCAGCACATCAAACAGGGCGCTTTCCTTTTCCCTGTAATCATCCATCGTCGGAAACTGTACCCACAGCTCCCGCGGAATATCCTCAAAGGCCCATATCTTTTCGCAAATCAGCTTACTTGCCTTATCATCCTCACCGCTGACTCTTCCTCTCACGAAAATCTTACGGTCTTCCTGCAGCATTCCCTGATTCTGTTCATAATCCTTCGGGAAAACCACAACCTCCACGGTTCCGACCAGATCTTCCAGTGTCAGGAAGGCCATTGTCTTGTTGGTCTTCGTATATTTCACTGTCTTGGATGTGATCATACCTCCAATCACTGCCTTGGTTCCATCGGCAACGCGTGCACTTCCTGTCTCTTCATCCAGTTCAAAATCTGTCGTTACATTGGTAATCTTTCTGCGCCAGAGCGCCTCATACTTTTCCAGCGGATGACCGCTGATGTAGATTCCCAGAACCTCCTTTTCAAATGCCAGACGCTGTTCCTGATCGAATTCTCCGACATTTGGAAGATGGACTTCGTATTCCCGTTTGTCCTCCTCTCCCATCAGATCAAACAGGGACATCTGCCCCGTTACGGAGGTTTTCTTTTCCTGAATGACACGTTCCATCACCCCTGCATATACCTGCAGGAACTGTTTTCTGGTTCCTCCAAGACTGTCCATCGCACCCGATTTAATCAAATTCTCAATGGTTCTCTTATTTACTTCCTTAATAGATAACCGCTCAATAAAATCCTTGATACTTTTATACGGTCCGTGAAGCCTTCGCTCTTCCACCAAAGCATCAATCACCGGCCTGCCGATACTTTTGATTGCAGAAAGACCATAGCGGATGTTTCCTCCATCCACCGAAAAGCCGCTTTCCCCGAGATTGACATCGGGAGGTAAAATACGGATCCCCATCTGCCGACAGCTCAAAATATATTCCGCCACCTTGTTCGGCGCATCCATTACGGAGGTCATCAGCGCGGCCATGAATTCCACCGGATAATAATACTTCAGATATGCCGTCTGATAAGACACCACCGCATACGCTGCAGCATGTGACTTGTTAAACGCGTACTTCGCAAAATCGATCATCTCATCGAAAATCTTATTTGCCGTTTTCTCATTAATCCCGTTTGCCAGACATCCCGGCACGCCTTCCTCCTGATTGCCGTAAACAAAGTTCTGACGCTCCTTCTCCATGACGGAGGTCTTTTTCTTTGACATCGCACGACGCACCAGATCGCTCCGTCCCAGCGTATAACCGCCCAGATTCCGCACAATCTGCATCACCTGCTCCTGATAGACGATACAACCATACGTCGGCTCCAGAATACTCTCAAGCTGCGGACAGTCATACGTAATCGTCTCCGGATGATTCTTACCGCGGATATACTGCGGAATAAAATCCATCGGTCCCGGTCGATACAAGGAAATCCCGGCGATGATATCCTCCAGGCTCTGCGGCTTTAATTCCTTCATGAAGCCCTTCATCCCGCTGCTTTCAAGCTGGAACACACCATCTGTCTTTCCTGTGCCAAGTGAGTCCAGCACCGCCTTATCATCGTAATCAATCTTCATCATATCGATGGAAGTGCCACTGCTTTTCTCCGCAAGGCGCACCGCATTCTGAATGACAGTCAGCGTCCTCAATCCCAGGAAATCCATCTTCAGAAGCCCCAGTTCTTCCAGTGTCGTCATCGTAAACTGCGTCGTAATCGTGCCGTCCGCCGCACGCGAAAGCGGCACATATTCATCCACAGACTTCTGGCTGATCACGACACCGGCTGCATGCATCGATGTATGGCGCGGGAGTCCCTCCAGACGCTTCGACATATCGATCAGATGATGTATCTGCTCATCTGTCTCATACATCGTCCGCAGCTCCTGACTCATCTCCAGTGCTCTGTCTATCGTCATATTCAGTTCAGACGGAACCATCTTTGCAATCGTATCGCAGAGTGCATACGGCAGATCCATCACTCGCCCGACATCGCGTATCACACCGCGGGCAGCCATCGTACCAAAAGTCACAATCTGCACTACCCGATCCTTGCCGTATTTTCTGACCACATAATCGATAACCTCCTGTCTCCGTTCGAAACAGAAGTCCACGTCTATATCAGGCATCGACACACGTTCTGGATTCAGGAAGCGCTCAAACAGAAGATTGTAACGGATCGGATCGAGCTGTGTAATCCCGAGTGTATACGCTACCAGACTTCCGGCTGCGGAACCACGCCCCGGACCAACCATAATATCATTGTCTCTGGCAAATTTGATAAAATCCCACACAATCAGGAAATAATCCACGTACCCCATTTTCTGAATCACAGAAAGCTCATATTCCAGACGTGACTTCAAAGCATCCATGGAATCAGGTGCAGTCTCACCGTCTTCCCCGGCCATATTCTCTTTCACAGCCGTCACATTTCCCTCATCCGCACTTTTCTGCACATTTCCTATACTCTTCACATTCCCGCCATACAGCCGTTCCAGGCCCTCATAACAGAGCTTGTTCAGATATTCCCACGAAGTATAAGGAGACGGAACATCAAACTTGGGCAGCTTCGTCACTCCAAATTCAATCTCTACATGGCAGCGTTCCGCAATCCGATGCGTATTCTCCAAAGCTTCCGGCGCATACGGAAAAAGTTCTGCCATCTGCTCTGGAGATTTCACGAAATACTGTCCGCCCTCATACCGCATCCGATCCTCATCATCCAGCTTTTTCCCAGTCTGAATACAGAGCAGAATATCATGCGATGCCACATCGTCCTCATAAGTATAATGTACATCATTCGTGGCAACAAGCGGAATATTCAGTTCACGGCTTATACGCACAAGCTGCTGGTTCACCATTTTCTGCTCTGCCATTCCATGATCCTGAAGCTCCAGAAAGTAGTTGCCATCTCCGAAAATCTCCCTGTGCTTTTCTGCAGCCTGTCGCGCCTCTACATACAGACCACGTGACAAAAGACGCGGAATCTCACCCGCCAGACAGGCACTCAATGCAATGATGCCTTCATGATACTCGCGCAGTACTTCCATATCCACACGCGGGCGATAATAAAAACCTTCTACAAATCCTTTCGAGACAATCTTCATCAGATTGGCATATCCCTGATTGTTCTCCGCCAGCAGTACCAGATGGTAGTACCGCTCATCTCCGCCCCCAACTTCACGGTCAAACCTGGAGTTCGGAGCCACATAAACTTCACAACCGAGAATCGGATTGATTCCTGCAGCCCTGGCTTCCCGGTAAAAATCAATGACACCATACATAACTCCATGGTCGGTAATCACCGCGCTGTCCATTCCCAGCTCTTTTACCCTTGCCACATACTCTTTGATTTTATTTGAACCGTCCAGCAGACTGTACTCTGTATGGACATGTAAATGAGTAAAATTCACGTTCTGTTCCCCTTTGTCCGTAATTTTGATCTCTTCTATGATTCCGTAAATCTATATGCACTGTGTCTCTGCCGGGCAAAAATACCCTCTGTCTTCCTCCGTCTTTCGCACAGCGATCGCTCATATATATGTCAGTTTACCATAGAATACCCGAAATTTCCATGCATAGATTCTATACTGATATTGCTGTCCGCTCCACAGCATACTGTCTTTTTCTCTTTCCGAGAATACTTCGTCCGTCCTCACTGGCTGATCTTCCCTTCCGGAAATGTTTCCTCTTCGTTACTGGCTGACCTTCCCTTCCGGAAATGCTTCCTCCGCCGCATTGACTGCCCTGCCTTTCCAGAAACGCTCCGTCTTCTCTCTCACACTTGCCACCGTACAAGTCTGCGGGTTCTCCCATTCTGCCGGAAACATACGGCGGTACCTCGCGGCAGCGAATCTCTCATCCAGAAGCAATATCACACCCTCATCTTCATCCGTCCGGATCACACGCCCTGCCGACTGTAGTACCTTGTTCATACCCGGACAGAGATATGCATAGAAAAATCCGTCTTCCCCACGGTCGTCATAAAACTTCTTCAGAATTTCCCGCTCATTGCAGACCTGCGGCAGGCCCGTTCCGACGATCACTGCCCCAATCAGGCGGTCATGCTTCAGGTCAATTCCTTCCCCGAAGATACCTCCCATCACGCAAAAGCCAATCAGGCTTCCGTTTCTTTCTTCCTTGAATTTTCCCAGAAATGCTTCCCGTGCACTTTCATTCATTCCTGTCATCTGACAGATCAGTTCGATTTCCATCTGCGGTCCCACTGGTCCGGTTTTATGGATCACGTTTTCTTCCGTCTGCACTGCCATTTCCCGTCCGGGCAGCAACAGGCGAACTTCCTCCTCATCCAACAAATCCACATCCCCATTCTCATGCGAGGTATCCTCTGATTTGCCTTTTCCCCATAGAGAACGGACACTCACTCCATTTTCCCGGCATAAGTCCCGGAATGCATTCGCCACTTCTTCCATCATCCGGTAAGACGAAAAGAACACCATATAATTTCCCTGTCTGGCCCGGACTGTTTCCAGTACATATCGTGCCATTTTCTGGTATTCCTGTATCGTACGGTTCGTATAGCGGCTGCTGGTATCTGTTCCGATCAGCACCTGCTTCTTCCCGGGATCAAAGGAAGAATGTGCATAAATCGCATAATCATCCTCTATGGTGCTGAGCAGACTTTTATAGTACGTAACCGGAAGCAGCGTTGCCGAAAAATAAATCGTGCTCCTCCCCTTATCCAGACACTCCTGCAAGTTTTTGGATATATCCACACAATACAGCCGGATCATGAACCTTCCATCCTCACAAAGTTCTGTATAAATGACATAATTATGATCCAGTCGGTCACACGTATCCAGAAAAGCCCGTACCTGGAAATACAAATCCAGAATCTTCTGATGTGCCTTCCGGAAATCTCCTGCTTCCCCCTGAACTGACGCCTGTCCGGCTTCAGTACCTTCTGCCGGAAGCAGCATTCCCGTGATCTGCATCTGACCGGACTCCCGATCCTCCAGATATCTATGATTCTGTCTTTTTCCCGACCTCAGCTCCTCCAGAAAATTCTCTATAATCCCACACAGGTTTGTCAAATGCACCGGAAATATCCCCACATCCTCCAATACTCGGCAAGGATTCTTTCCTTCTCCCGCTTCCCGCTTCAATTCCAGCAAATACTTGTTGCAGCGTTCGAGTGCCCGCGTCATCTTTTTGCTGTAAGGCCTCACTGCCTTTTTCAGCTCCAGAAAATCTTCTTTATATAAAGATGCGGAGAACATTTCCCGTCCGCGTTCTACCAAATTATGAGCCTCATCAATCAAAAAAAGATATTCCCCTCTGACTCCTTCTCCAAAAAAACGTTTCAATCTGGCCCGGGGATCAAATACGTAATTATAATCACAGATAATCGCATCCGTCCACAATGACAGATCCAGAGAAAACTCAAACGGGCATACCATCCATTTCTCTGCCTGCGCCATAATTACCTCCCGGCTGAACCGGTCGGTCGTAGTAATCATCTCAAAAATCGCCTCATTTACCCGGTCATAATGCCCCTTCGCATATGGGCAATTTACGGGATTGCACTCCGTCTCCTCGCAGAAACAGATTTTTTCTTTTGCAGTCAAAGTCAGGACCTTCATGCGAAGGCCCTGTTCTCTCAGAATAGCAAAAGCATCTTCTGCTACCGTTCTGGTAATCGTCTTAGCCGTCATATAGAAAATACGGTCCGCCAGTCCCTCACCAACCGCCTTGACTGCCGGAAACACCGTAGAGATCGTCTTCCCGGTTCCAGTCGGTGCCTGGATAAAAAGCTTTTTCTTCCGCAGGATGGTACGATAAACTCCTGCCGAGACATCCTTTTGCCCCGGTCTCCATAAGAAAGGAAATTCCACCTGCTTAATCGAAGACCTGCAAATCTCTTTCCACTTAATCTGGTATTCCGCCCATTTCCTGTACTGCCCAATCAGGCTTTCAAACCACATACACAATTCATCAAAAGAATAAATCTCACGAAAACGGCGGATCTCTTCCGTTTCAAGATTGCAGTAGGTCATCTGTACACCAATTTCCTTTAAATCACGCTGCACCGCATAGATATAAGCATAGCATTTTGCCTGTGCCAGATGTACCGGTATCGGCCCTGTCAGATACTTCAGTTCCCGGTAAATCCCCTTAATCTCATCTATAAATATACAGTTTTCTTCCCCTGTCTCCGTAAAAATCCCGTCCGCGCGCCCTTCCACGGTCAGTACAAAACCATCACACGCAATATCCTGCGAAAGCGCCACTTCTGCCCGGTAATTACTTCCCATTCGTCCCTGCAGTTTCCGGTGAATCCGGCTGCCTTCCTGCATCGCCTCTTTCTCTCCGAGACTACCGTATCGATTATCAATATCACCGCTTCTCAGAATAAATTCAACCAGATTACGGACAGAAATCCGAATTCTCTGCACTTCCTGGGATTTATGATCCATTTCCATCTATCTTATCAGCCTCCGCAGAGCATACCAGAGCGCAATGATCCCGGATATTGTACATAAAAACCACCGTACCCATGCCCACTCTTCCATAGTATACTCTAAATAATACGATGAGAAGCAGTTTTCTTCCGCTTCCTTAACTGCTATTGCAGCTGTAGGATCAGTATACCATGTAACCCCATGCGGATACAATCCAAATCTCTGATCAATCCTTTTCCCCTGCCAGACTGTCGATAAATCCCTTTTCTTCCTTTACATAGATATTGTAAATCTTCTTCCCGTCATCAATTCCAATCTGTCCTGTAACACTCGTTTCAACCACATTGTCTCCTGACAGAAGACTTAACTGTACCGTATATTCATATGTATTATCTGCATAATGATCCAGCTCAATCTCTTCCACTTCCACCGACTCATAATCCTCGGAAAGCAGCTTATCATATTTTGATGGAAGCCTTCCGGCACCCATCTGTTCCAGACATTCCTCTGTTGTCAGTGCCTGAAAAGGCTCCAGATATGTCTCAACATCTCCATCCTCCAGACAGGCAATGCGGTTCTCCTGATTGATTGAAAAAAACACGGTAAGAAACTCCTGCATGATTTCTTCCGATTCACTTAACATTTCTTCTGTCTCTTCCAACTGTGTCTCTCTGTTCTCTATTTTATCTGACACCATAGTTGCAGGAATTTCAACCTCCCCAGCCATCACGCAGCAGTTTGCTCCTAGATACACTGCAGTCAAAAATACACCCATAATCAGCCCCATTCTATGCATCAAATCACTCCTCTCTCCCAATCAGATTACGATTCAAACACCTGCCAAACCGGCAGTCCCTGACCAATCACAGTACTTCGCCATGCTGTATAAACAACAATCCGAACATTCCTCACAAAATAATAGTTGGCTATAGTATAATATGATACGCAATAAGATGCAATAGGGTTTGATTTTCTTATATATATTTTAATAAATATAATTTTTCAGATATTTTATAACATACAAATCGGTTTTCCAAAATCCAAAAAGGGCGGAAATACCCTCTGATATTTCCGCCTCGAAATTCACTCAATATAACAATGCCTATTCTATATCCTTCAAATACGCCTGCTTCCGGACAGCTCTTTTCCTCACTATCTGGATCTCAACCAATATAACATGCTCTATGCAACCGCAAATTTATCCAAAACTGCACCAAATGCTCCATCCTGTGCACTATACTTTACGGTAAGCGTTTTGGTCAAATCCATGCTCATGACGCCGATAATTGATTTTGCATCAATAATCATCCGATTATAAAATACATCTACATCAAACTCACATTTTTCAGCAGCCTGAACAAATTCCCGCACATCATCCACAGCTCTCAATCGAATCTTCTTTTCCAGCATAATCATTACCTCCTGTTCAGCGATAAACTCCTTCAAATCTTCGGAACCTTTCTGGTGTGACTGCACCATACTTCAATAATCGTATCCCTTATCTTCTCGGGCTTCTGGCTTTATGTGGCATTCCGCTTTCATGTGGTTTTGCCACATTATGTCACAAGTTCCGACGTCCGTCAATGATTTTATTTTTCCCTGATTTTGGCTGTTTATACTGTATTTTTGTATTTTCTTACAAATGTTTTTGGGTTGAGTAGGAAATATGACTAATAAAAAGGAAACGCATAAAAATGTCATTTTCCCGTTTTGTCAAAGTGCTCAAGAATCATTTCCTTCCGTCATCCATTTTCTAAACCTCAAAGGCCAGAATTGCATCTGAAGATGCGGATTTCTTCGTTCTCTGATGGCAATACTTTCGCAAAAGGTTCGCCAGAGCGCCTGTATCTCCTGCTCATTTGCGGAACAATCTCTTTTCAGGATATTGTCTATTTCCGCGTTTTTCCAGATAAACCATGGTTTTCCGGAACCATGCAGCAGACAATCACCGGAATGGTGATCATAGATCATGAAATTTTCCTGTGGGAAACGATCTGAGAAATGCTCTCCGATCAGCGGAAGTACCTGATGTTCTGCTTCTATCTCCGAAAACAGTACACCTTCATCCAGCTCACGGAAACGTACGAATCCCGTATAGCGATGTGCCTCATGAAAAACCTTCCAGGAGAGTTCTGATACCCTGCAGACGTTTGGATCCTGCAGCTTCTCCATTAGATGATGTGCCAGCCACGGATCGGTATGTACAGACACTCCGACTGTCAGTACACGATAGATACAGTCCGACTTATCATCCGCATTGGCAAGTGACGCCTGATAGATTTTTTCGTAAGACTCCTCTCCCATTTTCTGACGTATTGTATTTGCCACCCTTGCGGCCTTGCCTGCATCTGTGATAACAGTGCGGTATTCGGCAAACAATTCCAGATTGGACAAGCCTGCTGTGCGCAAGGCCACGTTGGAGTGTCCGAGACGGCTTGCCCATGCCTCATACACTCCGGTAAAAATCCCATCCACACTGTCTTCACACAAAAAAATCACCATAGTCAGCACCTTCTTCTCTACTTTTGCATCGCACAACCATTTCCGAAATCAGTAAGGCAGACCGTACAGATCTATCTGTCTTCAAAAGAGCAGCCGTTCCTCTGTCCCCTGCCGGATTTCTTCGGATGCCTTCAGATTCCTTCAGGCTTCTTCATCCACCCGCTATCAGGAGCTCCTTCGGAACCTGACCAAATACCCGGCCGTCGTCAAACAGCGAGAGCTGGCGATACGTCGCTGTCTCCATCGGCAGCCGTTCCTTCACCTGCAAAAGGTTCCGCAGGATAAAATCTTCCTCGATCCGCAGCGGATACATCTGTTTTCCATTGCATGTGATAAAATAGACCGCCCGCTTCAGCACCACGCCAATCTTCTTCAAAGCGGCAAAATCCAGATTCCCCATTCTGCGTGCCTGAATAATCCTTCGCGCTGACTTCGGTCCGATTCCCGGTACACGCAGAAGCGTATAATAATCCGCCCGGTTCACCTCAACCGGAAACTGCTCCAGATGTGCAAGCGCCCAGTCACATTTCGGATCCAGTGCCACATTGAAATTCGGATGCGATTCACTCAGCAATTCGCCTGCACCGAACCCGTAATACCGCAGCAGCCAGTCCGCCTGATACAGACGATGTTCACGGAGGAGCGGCGGTCCTCCCGGCAGTGCCGGAAGAAGTGCATCCTGATTCACCTGAACGAACGCGGAGTAGAAGACTCTCTTCAGGTCGAACTTCTGATACAGTGCCTCCGCCACCTGAATAATCTGATAATCGCTCTCAGGAGTCGCTCCGATGATCATCTGCGTACTCTGCCCCCCGGGAACAAACTGTGGGGCATTCCGGTACAGCATAATCTCTTCCTTATTCTCCTGTCTGCGAAGCTGCACCTGCCGCATCGGCGCCAGAATCCCCCTGCGTGTCTTATGAGGTGCAAGCTTCCGCAGGCTCTCCGAAGTCGGCAGCTCTAGATTCACACTCATACGGTCTGCCAGAAACCCGGTCTGTTCAATCAGTTCCTGTGCCGCGCCCGGGATCGCTTTCACGTGGATATAGCCCTCAAAATGGTACTCGTTCCGGAGCTTATATAAGGTCTGATACAGCAGCTCCATCGTATAGTTTGGATTCTTCAAGATCCCGGAGCTCAAAAACAGGCCTTCAATGTAATTTCTCCGGTAAAACTCGATCGTGAGACGGCAGACTTCATCCGGTGTAAATGATGCCCTTACAATATCATTCGAACTCCGGTTCAGACAATACCGGCAGTCAAACACACATTCATTCGTAAACAGAATCTTCAGAAGGGAAATGCAGCGCCCATCCGCAGAAAAACTGTGGCAGATCCCCGGCGCAATACAGTTTCCCATACCCTTACCGCTCCCATTCCTGTCCACACCGCTCGAAGTACATGCCACATCATACTTCGCTGCATCCGACAAAACTGCCAGCTTCTGATATAATTCCATCTCCTGTGCAATCCTCATATTACACACCTCACGTCAGATCGAACATTTGTTCTTTTTTAAGATCTTACCACCATCTTTCCTGAATTGCAATAGTTTTTAGAACATTTGTTTGTTTTTCATAAAATATTTTTACCGAATCAAAAAGAATGCTGTCAGTTTTACAGAGAAATTATTACACAAAATCTCAGACCTGTTTTTTTAAAAAACTTGCAAAGCGTTTTTTGTCCCATAAAAAATCCGGAGGAATTCCTATCAAATTATAAAAATTCCTGCTCAAAGAAAACTTCTTTCCTGAGCAGGAATGATCTTGCAGATTTTCCGTCTAGCAAAGCACGGAACCCACCTACATCTTAACGTATTTTACTCTTTGACACCGCCAAGCGTTACACCCGCGATGATATACTTGGAGAGAAGCAGATATACAATAATAATCGGAACAATCGCTACTGTAATCATCATGTAGATTTTGGCACTGTCGAAATTCATATAATCTGCGCCACGAAGTGTCGCAATCAGAATCGGTACCGTCATCTTATCCTTTGACTGGATCACCAGCGCAGGAACGAAGTAGTTATTCCAGGAACCTACGAATGTAAAAATCGCCTGTACCGCAATCGCCGGCTTCATAATCGGAAGTACAATCTGGTTAAAGGTTCTGAATTCTCCGCATCCGTCGATTCTGGACGCTTCTACCAGCGCCAGAGGCAGGGATGACTGCAGATAGCTGTACATAAAGTAGAATACGGCCGGGGATGCAATAGATGGAATAATCAGCGGAAGCAGGGAATCATACATACCCATCTTCGTAATCAAACGCAGGAATCCCATTGCCGTAACCTGTGTCGGCATGACAAGAATTGCCATAATAAACGTAAATGCAGCCTTTTTCAGTTTAAAATCATATGCGTATAAACCATAAGCTGTCAATGACGAAAAGTATGTACAGATTGCCGCAGAGCAGCCGGATACAATCAGGCTGTTTAAAATTCCCCGAAACATCGGAAATGTTCCGTCATTCGCAACATTCTTTAAATTCTCCAGAAAATACTTGCCCGGAAGTGCCGAAAATCCTTTCTGCAGATCCGCATGGGATCGGGTCGAATTGATCAGCAGAATATAAAAGAAGAACAGGCACATAAACGACAGAATAATCAGCACTATGTGCGCAATGATACTCTGCACATGACTTGGCTTCTTCGATTTCATATGTTATCTCCTCCTTCTTCTTTCTTCTTTTGCTTTTCTTTTTGCGGCTGCCTTAGAGCCATCCGGATCATTGTCGTTCGTCATTCTGTAAACGATAAAGCACAGAATACCGCTGACAATAAACAGGTAAACAGACAATGCACCTGCCATACCATAGTTCTTGCTCTTTAAGTGATTATTTAAAAACATAATTAATGTCATAGAAGTACGATCCGGGTTTCCCTGCCCATTCGTCAGAATCTGCGGAACATCAAACATCTGAAGTCCACCGATAATGGCAGTAATCAATGTATAGGCAAGAATCGGGCGGATCAGCGGCAGTATAATGTAGAAAAATCTCTTGACACTGTTGCAGCCGTCTAGTTCGGACGCCTCAAAAATATCCGTGCTGATCCCCATAATTGCCGCCATCAGCATAATCGTCGTATTTCCAAACCACATCAAAAAGTTCATAAGACCAACCAATGATCTCGTCCCGAATGCAGTTCCCATAAAATCAATCCGTTCCTTTATGAGCCCTGCGGATAACAGAATGGAATTAATCGGTCCATTGGTTGAAAACATTGTAAAGAACAGCATTGCAAACGCAGATGCCATAATCAGATTCGGCAGATAGATGACTACCTTAAAAAACTGCATTCCATGAATCTTC
Source organism: Lachnospiraceae bacterium (assembly GCA_030524665.1). Lineage (GTDB taxonomy): Bacteria > Bacillota > Clostridia > Lachnospirales > Lachnospiraceae > Choladousia. The sequence goes on from JAUNGL010000068.1 coordinate 15,568, forward strand.
AGTCGGATATCTGTAAACCACACGGCCAGAATTAACGCAACTACAATCTGGGGAATAAATCCGATCACCCACAAAATCAGGGTATTCAGTCCATATCTCAGCATATCTGACTGAAGCAGGCTGACATAATTCTCCAGCCCAATAAAATTAGGACCGATTTCTTTGATTCCCGAACGATAATATTCAAAAAAACTGTATCTGACCGTATCCACCAAAGGAATCAGGGAAAAAACGAAATAGCATATAAAAAACGGCAGAATAAAAATATATCCCCATTTCGCATAGCTGATACTTTTGCGCTTTTTCATCATAAGATATCATTCCTTTCCATAGTTCTGCAGAGCATAGACATGCTCCGCAGAACACTCAACATTATTCTGCCCACTGAATTTCACTGATGTCCGGATAACGTTCTTTGATTGCTGTTTCAAAGTTTGCCTTTGCTTTGTCGAAATCAACTTTGTCCTGCAGGTAATCACCAAACGTATTCTGAATCAGCTCAACACAACCCTGGTCGTAAGCAGAGAGCGGTGCAATCACAATATTTTCTGCAACAGGCGCGAAATATTTGAATGGATTCTGTCCGCCAAGGAATGCAGAAGAGAAGTTCGCATCATCATTGGTTGCTTCCTGCATACCACTCTTTGTATTCGTAAAATCTGAATAATTCTGGGAAATCTTCAACAGATTATCCTTATCAGCAGTTACCGCAAGAATAATATCTTTTACATGCTCCGGATTATCCGTACCTGCACACGCATGCACATAAGAACCGCCCCAGTTGTACTCCTGCGGAGGATTCGTAACAGCCCATGCACCTTCTTCGCCATCCCAGTTTTTCTCTAACACAAAATCGATTCCCCATGCCGGAAGTAGGAATGCAAATACCTTGGACTTGGAACCCATTGATTTGTTCCAGTCATCGTTCCACTGTCCCTTTACAGTCTTATCGAAATAGCCTGCATTCAGCCATTCTTTAGAATCATTTACCCAATCCATGATCTTCTGGTCAACCTTCAGCGTTGTCTCGCCCGGCTCAACCCAGGACGCTTCGATACTGTTGCCGTACAGACGGAATGTATCCGCATAGGAAGCAAATGTGTAATACCCTTTTGCCTTCAGTTCCTCTGCTGTTGCCTTTATAGTATCCCAGTCCTTCACCTTCTCGCCAACTGCTTCCGGATCATCGGTACCAAATACATCCATTGCAATATCACGGCGATATACCAGAAGTCCCGGGCAGCACTGCCACGTAGATCCTCTCTGCACACCATTCTGATCGGATGCGGTTGTCTTTGTAAAATCATACTGGTCTGCCAGATCTGCCTCAGGATCAATTCCAAGGTCAGCAAGCGGCATTGCAACATCTGCATCCGCATCTGTATACTTATTTACATAATCTGTCTCTGACAGGAATATATCTACCTTATCATCTCCTGAAACATCTGCCTGTCTGAGCAGTGCTTCATCAAGCTTCTGCTGGTAAACACCATCCTGATTCGGATTAATGATCCAGTGAATTTCGGTCCCATCTTTTAATGTTGTTACAGTACCGTCTTCCGAAGTTTTCTCTACCTCCGGGTAAACTGCTTCTACACGCTCACGGAACTCATTGTTCCATGAATAAATGTTAATAACCTTCCCTTCCTCGTCTGCATACACACTGCCTGCCATAGTTCCGGTCGCTGCAGCCACTGCAAGCAGCATCACAAGTGACTTTTTCTTCATAAATTTTTCCTCC
>JAUNGL010000069.1 GCA_030524665.1 Lachnospiraceae bacterium
GGCTTCTCTTCCGGATTCTTCCATCTGCAAAGATACAGCCTGTGATTTTCAATTTCTCATGATTCAGCCTCAGAATCTGGGCTGTCGGCTATCTCCTCCCCGGAAATCTCTTTTCTCTTTATCATTCCCAGTGTCCTGAGAATGCTCCACACATACGGTGCGCCGAATACATTCAGGCTTTTCGGCCCTTTGATTTTCTCCGGCTCTTCTTCCAGCTTCTGTAAGGCCTTGGAAAACGTCGCTTTTGTGATTGAACGTGAACGTCTGTCTACGAACATCTCACCGCCGCGGATCGAATACCGGAACGGCAGCTTCTTGGCCGTAAAAAAATCTCCCCCTGACGCGCTTCCAGCTCTCTCCACAAAATATCTACATTCTGCGTTGACTTGCCACACTTCTCTTTTGTATTCATGGCGATACCTCGTACTTTCTGCTTCATAATCATCCATTGTACTCTGCATCACACATAGAATCAAGCTATATTGTTTCACAATCCAGCAGCCATCCATTCTCTTTCAGCCACTTCCGTCTCTCACGATAGTCCGGCAATATCCGTTCCACTTCATTCCAGAATGCAGTGGAATGATTCATCTGCAGCCGGTGGCAAAGCTCGTGCACGACGACATAATCCAGCACCTCCGGCGGCGCAAGTACCAGCTTCCAGTTGAAGTTCAGGTTTCCTTCGCTGCTGCAACTCCCCCATCTGCTCTTTTGTTCACGGATCGTAATTCTTCCATAAGTCACTCCTATGATTTCCGCATAGTACGCGGCTCTTTCCGGAATTCTTTTCCGAGCAGTCTCTATTCCTGCGCGTCGCTGCTCCCCGCTGATGCTTCCCGCCTGTCTCTGCTGCTCCTGACGCTCATTTGCCCTGGCAAGCTGAATTTCCAGCCACTCCTTCTTCTCCTCCACAAATGCCCTGATTCTGGTCTCCGGCATCCGGTACGGTGCGCGGACCAGTACCCGTCCGTCCCGCGTGACTTCGAGCGCCATTGTCCTGCGGCTGCTGCGGATAATTTCGACCTGAACCGGACGGCTGACTGAAGCCCTGTTCTGATTCATTTTATTCCTTCTGCCTCCTCCGCGTTTATTCTATGGGGATCATGACAACTTCCCTGATATAGCTTCTGACACATGCTGTCGAACCAAATATCTGCGCACTGTAAATATCGTCAGCGATCCCAAAATGATGTTTCTGACAGAGAGCAAGCGGCTTTTCCAACATTTTGCACATGGCGGCCCGCCCCTGATACTGTTCTCTGCTACCTGCATAGCTGTATACCAGACACTTTCCCAGCTGAACCCGTCGAACCTCCTCATTCAGGAATACCTGAAGCCGTTCTGCTGCAGACTCAGAAATCCGAAGTCCCATATGCCAGTTTCCGACTGAATCCACACACGGTTCTCCTGCCCTTCGTTCGAATCTGCTGCATATTTCCACCATGGGCATGTATTCATTCCACCGTTCCGCTGCCTCATATCTCTTTTCATTGCCTTCAAACTGCGCATTGCACGCATTTTCCATATAATAGAACGGTTCCGGCTCCACGATACTCCAATGTCCGAAACCTGCCTCCTCCAATCCTGCAGGATTCCCGGTACTCTTTTCCAGATAGTGCAGTACTTCCTCATAATACTGTATTTTCTGCCGCACCATATCCTTTTTCTCCCGTATCAGCCCCGGAACATCGGCCTCTATAGAATGATTCAGAATTTCTGAGATTTCTTTTCCGGTAAATCCAAGGCTCTGCAGCTTCAGACACTGGACCGCCAACGTCGCCTGGCGGAATTCGTAGTAACGGTACCCGGAATCCGCAATGTGCGGCTTCAGAAGCCCATGCCCCTCATGATGCTTCAAAAACCCGGCACTTACCCCCAGGTTTTTTGCAAATTCCCCAACCTTATATTTTTTCTTCATCCCCAATCCCCCATTTTTTCTCAAAATTTCATCCATTTGCAGACAATATCCCGTGTTTTGCTGCTCAAAACCGCATGAAATACGATTTCTGTGGATCGCGAACTGTGTTCTGGACACGCAGTGAACAGTAACGAAACAGTAACTATCCCATATTTTCATGCTTGCTCAGCTTGACTTGACACCTGGTTTTCATGCTAAAATTTTTTTAAAGAGCGCCTCGGTGTTCTTGCTGCGAGGTGCACGTCATGCTTTGCATGACATAATACCTCTGTGCGGATCTGCAATCCGCCGGAGGCCTGATAACTACCATTATACAGGAGGAAAAGAAAAATGTCAGAAAAACTTTCACGCCGCAGTTTTCTGAAAGGCATGGCCGGTGTCGCAGGTGTCACTGCTGTCAACACTCTGCTTGGAGGTACCGCCGCTTTCGCTTCTGATGCCTCAGCATCAGCCGGAATTTATACTCCGGGAACTTACACAGCTACTGCAAACGGTATCGGTGTTGTAACCGTAACTATGACCTTTGACACCGACAAGATCACAGATGTTGTCCTGGATGTTTCAGGGGAAACTGCTTCCATCGGACAGGCCGCTGCTGACCAGCTCAGGGAATCACTGCTTGCCGCACAGAGCAGCTCCATTGATTCCGTTTCAGGTGCTACCATCACTGCCAATGCCGTAATGCAGGCTGCTGAAAAATGCATCGCTCAGGCAAAGGGCGAGATGACAATGGAAACGGTCACTCTGGATCAGGGCAGCGCTGAAGACTGGCTCGGCCAGGAACCGGATATCGATGACGCTTCCATCACAGATACCTGGGAGACCGACATCCTGATCGTAGGCGCAGGTAATGGAGGAATGTGTGCCGCAGCCTACGCTGCACAGAATGGCCTGAATTTCCGTATTATCGAGCAAAATGCCGTTGTACAGGATACAAGGCACTGGTACGGCGCCATCGACAGCACTGAAGCAAAAAAGGCCGGAGTCACCGTAAACCGCAAAAAACTGCTCGCTGAGATCAGCCGCTACGCATCCGGCAAATGTGACCAGCGTGTTGTCAGTACATGGATTGAGGAATCTGCTGCGATGCATGATTTCGTATCCGGAATTCTGGAGAGTGATCCGTACAACTATACCTGTGTGTTCACGGCCGGAGAGGAAGCCCGCTGGCCGGAGAGTGAGGACAGCCCGGATTATATGTTCCCGGAACAGGAGCATACATACCATGGTTCTGAGATTCCGCGTAATGAGGTATTTCTTCAGTACATCCAGGGTCTCGGCTATGATGTGGACTTCAACACCAGCCTCGTCAAGCTTGAGAAAAATGAAGAGGGACGTGTCACGGGAATTATCGCACAGAAAGCGGACACCGGAGAATTTATCCGTATCAACGCCGCCAATGGCGTTCTGCTCGCATGCGGCGGTTATCCGGGCAATCCGTATATGATGGAAGCGCTTGACCCGCTCGGCACCAGTGTTACAACAGCCTGCAGCTACAGTCCGAGTGACAAGGGTATGGGAATCCGTGCCGCAATCTGGGCAGGTGCTTCTCTCGACAAGGAGCCGGCACCGATGCTGTTCGACCGCGGTCTGGTCGCTCCCGGTGTCGACGGCGGTTATGTGGAAAATGCAGCTGCTTTCGGCGGAAAAGCATTCCCTGGTACCGTAAGACAGTACAATCCGGGTACACAGCCGTTCCTGAAGGTAAACCGTAAAGGCCGCCGTTTCACTAACGAGTCCAGCCCGTACAATGACACCTCCTATGCAGCCGGCAACCAGCCGGGCCGCGTGTATGCGCAAATCCATGACGCAAATTACTTTGAGGATATCCAGCGCTTCCATACGATCGGCTGCTCCGCAATGGCACGCAATGTACCGGGTATGATGGACAGCCAGATAGAACAGTATATTGAAGAAGGTCTGATCTTCAAAGCCGATACTCTTGAGGAGCTTGCTGACAAGCTCGGCTTTGATGCTCAGGCAAAAGCTACCTTCCTCGTAACTGTGGAGCGCTATAATGAACTGTATGACCAGCAGAGCGACGATGATTTCGGCAAAATGGCTCCGCGCCTTTCCGCGATCCGCACAGCTCCATTCTACGGTCTGTGGCTCGGTGCATCCCTGCTGACTACCGAACAGGGAATCGCGATCAATGAAAAAACACAGGCTCTCGATGAAGACCGTAATCCGATTGAAGGGCTTTATATTACAGGTGATATGTCCGGAAGCTTTTTCGCCAACAACTATCCCTGCCTGATGCCGGGAGTAGCCTGCGGCCGTACTCTGACATTTGCAATCAAAGCAATCAAGCAGATGGGCGGTCTGGAGTAATACCGCCTGCCTCTGAATGTTTTGATATACAGCAGTTACATGAATCCCATATAGTACTGCCATCACGAAATCCCCGGTCATACACGTGACCGGGGATTTCCCATTTCCCGCATCTATGATCAGCAGCAGGATCATATCTCATTTCTGTTCACCGGGCAGCTTTCAACGAGGTGTTTCCGGACGAATACACAGTAGTCCCTTTATGAAGGATCATAAATCCCGGTAATATCCCGGTTCAATAATCTCATATTCCCGGCAGCTGCATCCATTCTGGTACCCTTCACAGCACTCACAGCTTGCACAGTACATGGTAGTATCTTCTATGTAGAACAATCCGGCATAGTGACCGGAAGTACGGCTCTCCCGTTCCTGCTTCCGGCTGTTTGCATAATAGATCCCGTTCGGGATCAACATATTGTCAGGCGTATAGCGGCTGAAATCAAAATAATGCGACTGTGTCCCGTGATGCGGCACCTTGATGCACCAGTAATGCTCATACATTGGAATGCGCCCGTCATAATTTTCTGTAATCAGTTTCAGATACTCCGGTGTGATATCCCCTGTGAACAGCAGATTCAATTCTCCATCCTTCGCATTTTGGAATACAATGCTGATCTTGTCCTTAAACTCACGCAGCCTGACTTTCTCGGAATCCAGATAATGCAGAAGCTGCTGGAGCTCCTGTGATTTTCTTAACTGTGAAAATCGGGCAAGCAGTATCCGGGCACTCTGTTTCCGCTCCTCCGCCACTTCCTCCTGACCAATGGCCGGATTGGTACCGGACTGCCCTTCCTCGCTCATGGATCTGATGATCCGGCGCATCTCATCTGCGAGATTAGAAATTGCCTGCCATCCTGCCATCTGCTGTTCGGGCAGGCGATTAATGATCTGATCTGCTTCCCGGCCGATATACTCAGTATCCGGCCAGAGCGTGCAGTACTTTCCTTCAAAGCTGTCTCCCCTTTGCAGGAATTTTACCCGGTATGGCTGGCTGCATAAAGCCTCCAGAAGTGATGTCAGACTAACCTTCCTTCCCGGAAGATAAGAAATGCTCATCAGGTCTGACAGAATCAGGAGTGTCAGGATTCCTGTCATACGCGGTGTCGAAAATACATCCGGCAGATAAACCACGCCAAATTCCTTCCCTGAATGCTTTCTTCCCATCATATAGAGCAAACCTGACATATGATCCGGATGAAAATGTGTCAGCAGCAGATTTTTTTTCGTAATTGTAGAGAGATCCGAAATAATCCGTTCAAACACATCATCCCGCATCCTGTTTCCTATCTTTTTATTACTCGTCCCAAAATCTACCAGCAGGCTGCTTTTCCGATCCCTCAGACAGAAACAGTCCCCGAATCCGACGTTGTACATTCTTATTCTTTTCATCCTGCGTCCTCCACCGCTTCTTTATCCTCCCCATATCTGTAATCAGCAGACTCCACCATACAAAACAACTGTTGCTTTTCGCTCCGGCACCTCTTAACACGCTTCACACTGCCTGCAAACAGCAGCAATTCTCTACAATTCCCTGAGCCTTGCTTCTATCGCCCTGCTGTTCTCCTCAAACAGCAGGCTTTTATTGTAACGGTAATACCTCTCACATTCATACTCCTGCAAAAACCGGATACTGTGGTAATCTGCATTCAGCTCCGTGATAAAAATCACCAGCTCCTGCCCTGTTCCAAAGGCTGCTTCCATAAAATCGAACGCATGCTCCAGCATCGCCCCTGCTTCTTCCCGGCGTTCCTCCAACAGATCCTGCTCTTTGTCAAACCAGTCTCTGATCTTTTCAAAGGCTGCCGCCCCATCCGTGTCTCCGGCCTTCTGGAGCCGAAATGCCTGCTCTTCCAGCTTCCGCAGGACACTGCGGTAAATGCGTGCTTCCTCTCTCGAAAGCAGCTCTGCCTTCTTCCTGCGCTCATATTCCTGTGCAAACGCTCCTGCAATCTCCCCGGCATATTCCTGCGGACTTTGGATGTATATTCCAAGCATTCCTTCCTTCAGAAGCTTCAGCTGTTCAAACAGCAGCTCCATCTCTTTTTCCCCGCACGAAACTTCTGAAAATGCCTGACTGCAGCGTGACATCAGGAGGCTGACAACGCTCAGACGCTCATCAAACGATGCATGGGATGCCTTTTTCAACAGCATATCATCAATCTTTCCCGCCAGAACTGCTTCCAGCTGGTAGTCCATCTGATATTTTTCGAACAGCTCCAGATAATTTGCGAAATCCTTTGCAATTTTCTCATGCTGGATATACTGGACCGCTACCTCCCGGTCAACCTTTTTCCCGAGCTTCTCATAGACCTCCAACAGCCGTGACAGATCCTCCCAGCCACGCGGCGTCGCAAACTTCCGGCCATCCACCGTCGTTTCCATCTTATAGAAATATCCGTTCCGCGCTGTAAGGTAGGAAACCACCGCCGGATGCATATGCTCCTTCCGCGCGTATTCTTTCCAGACTGCAAAATCAGGCTCCACTTCAATCTTCTTCACCCGGTCCATCGTCACCACATCGAACTCACGCACAGACTTGTTGTATTCCGGCGGATTCCCTGCAGCTACGATAATCCATCCCTGCGGTATCGCATGATTCCCGAATGTCTTGCACTGCAGAAACTGCAGCATCGCCGGCGCCAGTGTCTCCGACACACAGTTAATCTCATCCAGAAACAGAATTCCCTCTGAGAGTCCGGTCTGCTCCATTTTCTCGTAGATGGATGCCACAATCTCACTCATCGTATACTCTGTGACCGCATATTCCTTTCCCCCGAAATCCTTTCTGGAAATAAAAGGAAGTCCGATCGCGCTCTGCCTCGTATGATGTGTGATCGTATACGCAACCAGCCCGATTCCGCACTCTCTGGCAATCTGCTCCATAATCTGCGTCTTGCCGATCCCCGGCGCTCCAAGCAAAAGTACCGGACGCTGGCGGATGGAAGGAATCACATATTCCCCCTCCTCATCCTTCAGCAGATACGCCTCGATCGTATCTTTAATTTCTTCCTTCGCACGCTTGATATTCATGTCTGCTCCTGATTTCTATTTATTATTCTTAATCTGTCCTGCGGTATCCCGGCAGTCACTGTCTTCAATCGAACCTGATCTCGTCAAAGATTACCGGAATCTGCTCCCTGAGCTGCTTCCACAGATCAAGCGCCAGGATCCGGATGTCCGGATGTGCCGCTTCTGATCCGCGGAGGCGTATAAAATGTCTCCATTCTCTCAAATTCATCGTCACCATGATCTCTGTCTTGGTACAAGTCGGAAGTACGGAACGTGCCGTCTGCGGCTTGCATCCGTCAGCCAGCAATGCAAAATAGAATTTTTCCGCAGCCTCCATCGCTGCTCTCCAGTCCGCATCCTCCGGCGTCCCCTCTTTGATATCGACCGGCCTGATCACCGCGATCTCATTACTGAACTTGTCCTTGGAATAATTACAGTATCTGGTACTCTCCTGTGCATAGCTTGCGATCCTGTGACGTACAATCTCATGCGTAATTCCCCGGTCAGTCGTAAATTTTACAGTGATATTGTAATGCTCAATGACCGCTTCATGTCCTCTCCTCACAATACCCGCAACAAACTTCTCTGCAGACTCATCCGTAATATTGTTTTCTGATTTATAACATACCCGGCCAACTCTTTCTATATGCTCCAAAATCTCTTTTCCGTTGATCGGGGTGATAATTTCCACTTTCGACTCTGCAATCTTCATAATATCATTCCTTTCTTTTTCTGTTTCGGCACGAACTTATTATAGCTGATTCCGGTCTTTTTTACCACAAGTTTTTCTTTCACTTCACACAGATTGCGGCTCGGTAATGGCTGCTTACCTTCCATACTCCTCCGGGTCAAGGATCAGCTTGATCGCCCACGGCGGTACGTCTACATCCCGATAATCCTCCTTCAGAAAGACAAACGCCGTCTCATACGGCGGCTTGCGCAGCGGAAATGTCCCATATCCATCGGTGAAATAAATCAACCCGCGCAACCTGGTAAAACACTGCTTCCGCAGCAGCTCCTCCACATACACGAATGCAGGTCTGAAATCTGTTCCCCCGAGCCCGCGCACCGTAAAATTCCTCATATACTGCTCCAGTTCCTGCCGGTTTGTAATCAGAACATCCTCCTGCACCTTGTCATCACACTGCAGGATATGAATATTGATTTTGCGGAAAAAGCTCTCGGCCTCTCCCAGTACACTGCACGTCTCCTCCAGAAAATGCCTGATCAGTTCCCCTTTACAGGACATGGATGTATCCACTACGATCACAAAATCTTCGACTTTCCTGACTTCCTTCGTCTCCAATGGCTCAATCAGCGGCATATTGCCATACAGGTTCATCCCATAATTGTAAAAAATATAGTCAAAGGAATCCATATCCACCTGCATTTCTTCCTTCAGCACCGAAAACTTCCGCAGAAATTCACGGTAATCATATCGCTCCCTGTTTCCAATCTGCACCTGCTCGGTCAGGCTCCTGATATCCTCTGATGCCTCCTTGGAAAACGTCTCCATCTCCGTCTGCATCCGGTCACGGATGTCATCCCAGCGCTGCTGATTGGGCTGGGGACGGTTCTGATGGTCATCCTGCTGCCATTTTCTGTGATCATCTACGGTAAATTCACGGGCAAGCTGATCCAGCCAGGGCTGATTCGGATGCATTTCACAGAGAATACGGTATATTTTTTCCGCAGTTGCCACAAAATTCCGATTCACCGCACTGTGTTCTGCATCTGCCGCCACCTGAAGCATTCCCAAGCCGCCTGTTTCTTCCCGTCTTTCGATCCGGATACCTTCGTCTGTACGACCAGACCCCTGGAAATGCTCAGCATCAGAATTTTCCGGTCGGATACGTCCTCTGTCATCCCATCCTGAGAGCTTCCGGTACACACTCCTTCGAAACATAGATTTCGGTACATGGACGCATCTTAACTCCAGGTCATCCAGCACCCATTCCGCTGCAATGTCACATGCCAGATTCCAGTATTCCATATCCCGGTTCTTCCGGTGCCAGAGATGGCCGAACAGACAGTGAAGAATACTGTGCAGGTATGCCCGGTTGACCAGAATCCGGCTCTTCCTGAAAAGTGACACCAGTAATTCCGGCTGAAAATACAGGGCAGCCCCGTCTGTCCCTGTTGTTGCAATCTGCTGTTCCGGTACAAATACAAGGCTTGACAGCGCCACATCCAGAAACCTCATGCTTAGATACAGCTCATTTCTGGCATTGCGCAGGATATCCATACCAATTTCGCTAAATACCGCTTCCCGCTCTCTCTGCTCATAAATCGGATTCATCTGTTTTCCTCCACACAGCATCACAGTTCATATCTTCTTTTCTTCCGTACGGTTTGTCCGGCATTCTGCTCTCTTCTCTTTTCCATCAGATAGCTGACTGCCTCCACAAACTGTTTTTCGCCTGCCAGCCCCATCAGTATTTCATAGATTTCCGGATGCGCCTGTCCGGTAACCTCAATCAGCCAGCGGATTCCGTCCAGATCCTTCCGTTCCGAAAAATACACTGCAAATGCTTCCCTCTCTTCTGCTGCAAATGCTTCATAATGCTTCTTTGTCCCTTCTGACAGATGATACGGATACCACAGTCTCCCTGTGACCATCCGGGCCAGTACTTCAAACGGCTCCTGGGCCTTTGCATAAGGAAACAGACGGTCATACTGACGGAAATCAAATACTCTGCTCTGGAAACAATTCCGGTAAAGAATACCGCTTCCATGTACGTGTGTTTCCAGAATACGCGCCGGGGTGTTTTCCACACCCTCCTCATAGAATTCCGGAAATGTCAGTATCGCTGTCATCTTCTCCATACTGTCCTCATGCCCATCCACACACGACTTCTGTTCCTCAAACGCCATGTCATTCCTGTTCTCTGTCTGTATTCCCTTTTCCTCAACCAGATATTCCACCTGTAAAGACTCATGCAGTTCATCCAGAACCTCTTTCAGCATGGACCGTCCCTCCGCATCCAGATGAAGGCGGATGCTGCACACCTGATGGCATCCGGTAAATACACCGCTTCCCCAATCTGCCAGTTTTCCGTAAAATTCCAGATGCTCCAGATGTTCACAATTATAAAAGCAGTATCTGCCAACACGGCTTACTGTCTCAGCAATTACAATCTGCTTCAGCCTTTCCCCGCACAGTTCCGGTATTCTCACTAAATCCACCTGATCCGGTTCCCCGTTAAAGGCTCCGGTGCCCGCAATCCGCAGCTTCCCGCTTTGTATCCCCCGCTCCAGCGCCGCGCGTTCCATATGCGCCGAAAAGCAGTACGGCGCCAGTTCTGTCACCGGAAGCTCTGCCAATGTCTCCGGAATCACTGCATCTTCCTCATGCGAAAAACAGCGCCAGATGACTGCGCTGTTTCCCTTTTCTTCATATATAAATAACTGTTCCGGTAAATCCCTGCCCATGTTTCCCATTTCTTTCATTTACCTGCCATAACTAAATGTACTGCTGCTTATATTTTACCCTCTCTGTCAGGCTTCATTCATCTTGGCCAGTTTCGCCGTCTGGTCTGCTGCAATACAATTATCGATAATTTCCTGAATATCTCCGTTCATGATCTTGTCCAGCTTATACAGGGTCAGATTGATCCTGTGGTCTGTCACACGTCCCTGCGGGAAATTGTAAGTTCTGATCTTCTCCGAACGGTCACCGGTACCTACCTGACTGCGGCGAGCTTCCGCTTCTGCGTCATGTGCCTTCTGCATCTCCAGATCGTACAGCTTCGCACGGAGTACCTTCAATGCCTTGTCTTTATTCTTCAGCTGTGACTTCTCATCCTGACATGAAATCACGATTCCTGTTGGAATATGTGTCAGACGAACAGCAGAGTCTGTCGTATTGACACACTGACCGCCGTTTCCGGATGCACGGAACACATCGAATTTACAGTCATTCATATCAATCTGCACATCCACTTCCTCGGCTTCCGGCATAATCGCAACCGTAATCGTTGAGGTGTGGATTCTTCCTCCGGATTCCGTCTCAGGCACACGCTGCACACGGTGTACACCGGATTCATATTTCAGTTTGGAATAAGCGCCCTGTCCTGTAATCATGAAGCTGACATACTTCATACCGCCGATCCCGATCTCTTCCACATCCATTGTCTCGACACGCCAGCGCTGACTCTCCGCATAATGTACATACATCCGGTAGATCTCCGCAGCAAAGAGGGCTGCCTCATCTCCGCCCGCACCTGCACGGATTTCGACAATTACATTCTTCTCATCATTCGGGTCCTTCGGAAGAAGCAGAATCTTCAGCCTCGTTTCCAGCTCGGCAATACGCTTTCTTGCATCTGCCAGCTCTTCCTTCAGCATGTCGCGCATCTCTTCATCCGATTCCTCTTCCAGCATCATCAGGCTTTCTTCCTCTGTCTGCCTGCTGTTTTTATATTCCTTATATGCATCCACGATTGGCTGGAGACTTCCCTGTTCCTTCATCAGCTTCTGGAACCTGGACTGATCTGCAATCACCGAAGGGTCATTGAGCAGATTCAAGATCTCTTCAAAACGCATCAGCAAATCTTCCAGTTTATCAAACATGAATATCCTCCCATCCTACTGCGTCGGTATCATCCCTCCGCATGATATCTATAACTCTGCACTTTATTCAATCTGGTCAGTTTCCCTTGAATCCCGCCACAACACGATCCAGCCCTGCCAGATCCTTTTTCACATATATCTGTTCAAACCCATAATCCATCATGAGCTGTGCTACTTCTGTTCCCTGATCATATCCGATCTCAAACAGCAGCAGTCCGCCCGGATTCAGGTATGCTCCTGCTTCCGCGATGATCCTTCGGTAAAAATACAGGCCGTCCTCATGTCCGTCCAACGCCTGATACGGCTCATGTAGCCGTACCTCTTCCGAAAGCTCATCAATCACCTTCGTCCTGATATACGGCGGATTTGAAACAATCATATCAAAGGTTCCCTCGATCCGTGCGAATAAATCACTTTCTATCCATGAAACTTCCGCATCCAGCAGACGTCCGTTCTCCCTTGCGACCTTCAAGGCTTCTGAGGAAAGATCCGAAGCGGTCACAGAAAGCCCGCGGCACAGCTTTGCAAGACTCACGGCAATACAGCCGGATCCGGTGCATAAATCCAGAAGCTTCATCCCGCCCTTCAGATGGCCCAGCGCTTCCTCCACCAGAATCTCCGTATCCTGACGCGGAATCAGCACATGCTCATTTACCCGGAACAGAAATCCCATAAACTCCTGCTCACCGGTCAGATGCTGCAGCGGTATATGTGACGCCCTCTGCTTCACAAGCTCACAATATCTCTTCACTTCTGCTTCCGTCATAGCTTCCTGTCCGCGCAGAAGGAAATCAGTCCTCCGCATACCGGTTACATATTCCATCAGATACCACGCATCCACAGCAGCATCCGCGATCTGCTCTTCCTCCAATACGGCCTCTGCTGTTTTCATCCAGTCACGGTATGTCCAGCATGACTCGATATCCGACATCCAGACATCATCATCCTGAAGCGCACCATCATCTTCCTTTTCCCGCCTGACAGTGCCGTTACAAACTGCATCTTCCACTCTCTCCTGCGGTCCGGCAGCGCCGGAAAAAATACCCGCTTTATCTTTTTCCATCATGTCGGGCTTTCCTCTGCCTTCTCCAGTTCATAATGCGCACCATACTGTTCATTCAGGAACTTCTTCCAGTCAAATACTGCTTCCACAGCGGCAATCGCCACTTCAATCATACTGTCATCCGGTTCTTTCGTCGTCAGATGCTGCATTGCCATTCCCGGCTTGCTCAGCAGGTTCACAAGCTTGCTGTCGCTCATCCCTGCCAGACGGATAAACTCATACGACACGCCTGCAATCAGCGGAAGCAGGGCAAGCCGCAGTACAATCCGCCAGAACGATGTATTGACATGAATCACCATAAACAGCGGAATGCTGAATACCATGATAAATACAATACTGATAAACATCACAATAAACAGAAAGCTCGTTCCGCAGCGCTTATGCTCACGCGAGCTCTTACGCACATTTTCCACATTCAGTTCCAGACCGTGCTCAATGCAGTTGATGCATTTGTGTTCCGCGCCGTGGTACATAAATGTCCTCTGGATATCCTTCATTCTCGAAATCAGCGCCAGATATCCCATAAAGATCACAAGGCGGACAAATCCTTCCAGGATCAGTATCACCACTTCAGATGCCAGTATCGTATGCAGCCAGCGGGAGATAAAATAAGGTACCATCATAAAAAGCACAACCGACAGACAGATAGAGAAAATGACCGTCAGCGTCATCAAAAGATCATTCTCGCTCTCCTGCTTCTTCGCCTCTTCAACGGTAGAGGCTCCCAGCTCTCCTGCTTCCTTCGCAAGCTTCTCCTCACACTTTGCAAGCACTGCATCCGCTTCATCATTCTTACCCCGTGTTCTCAGCTTCGCTGCCTTTTTCTGTGCCTTCTCTCTCGCCTTTCCTTCCCGTTCCTGCTTTTCCTCTTCCGTCTCCTCCGCAAAAAGAGAGGCTGAGAACATCAGCGTCTTCATTCCAAGGATCATAGAGTCGAAAAAGTTGACAACGCCCCGGATAATCGGCATCTTTACAATTTTATTTCCACGCAGCCTTCCGCTGCACTCCTGTGTATCTACAACAATCTTACCATCAGCCGTCCTGACACCGACTGCGTATCGGTTCCCATTACGCATCATGATGCCCTCAATCACGGCCTGGCCTCCTATGCCGGATGGTTTCATAGTGTTCCTCCAATTCTGCACTCTCCCGCCGCACAAACCACAGACCTGTCTGTTTCCAATTTTGTATGGCTGAACTTTAGTCCGTATTCAAAAACAGGTTGAGATTTCGCAATCTCAACCTTATCTTTCTGCCTGCCGCCCGGCAGGTAATAACCGATTCATACTATTTAGACTGAATGCCGTACTTCTTATTGAACTTATCAATACGTCCACGAGCAGCCATTGCCTTCTGCTGGCCTGTGTAGAATGAATGGCACTTTGAGCAAATTTCTACGTGGATGTCCTTCTTCGTAGAACCTGTCACAAAGGTATTGCCGCAGTTGCATGTAACTGTTGCCTGATAGTAATTCGGATGGATTCCTTCCTTCATGATTTTCACCTCTTCTTCTGATTTTGTGAACTGCTTACTGCGGCCCCATGCCGCAATCGGTTCCCGGCCAATGCTGCTCTGATGACGCCACAGCAAGATATCCCGGGCTATCCCTGCAAGTCCCTGCAGTTCGCCGTATGACAGATACCTGTCAACAACAGTGGAATTATAGCATATCCTTGTACGGATTGCAACTGGCTTTTTGCGGAAATCAGATAAACTTTTGACGTCTGACACGCTGCACTAATTCACGGTTATCTCTCGTATGCACGAACATATTCAGAATATTTTCTACGGCTTCATCGGACTTCATCCCATTCAGGGCACGCCGCATGATTTCCATTGCCTCCTGTTCCTCACGATCCAGAAGCAGGTCTTCCCTGCGCGTACCGGATTTCGGAATATCAATGGCCGGGAATACCCGTTTCTCGGAGAGCTTCCGGTCAAGCACCAGTTCCATATTGCCGGTTCCTTTGAATTCCTCGTATACTACATCGTCCATCTTGCTTCCCGTATCTACGAGTGCCGTGGCCAGTATCGTCAGACTGCCGCCCTCACGCATATTTCTCGCTGCGCCGAAGAACCGCTTCGGCATATGCAGGGCCGCCGGGTCAAGACCGCCGGAGAGAGTACGTCCGCTTGGCGGAACGGTCAGGTTGTAGGCACGAGCCAAACGTGTGATACTGTCGAGCAGAATCGTTACATTTTCCTTATGCTCTACCAGGCGCTTCGCGCGCTCGATCACCATCTCAGACACACGCTTGTGATGCTCCGGGAGTTCATCGAAGGTCGAATAGATAACCTCCACATTCGCTCCCTGAATTGCTTCCTTAATATCAGTAACCTCCTCCGGACGTTCATCAATCAGGAGGATCAGCAGGCGCATATTCGGGTCATTCTGAAGAATTGACTTCGCCACATCCTTCAAAAGTGTCGTCTTACCTGCTTTCGGCGGAGATACGATCATACCTCTCTGCCCCTTTCCGATCGGTGAAAACAAATCTACGATACGCATCGCAATCGCACGCGAACCGCGCTCCATCCGCATCCGCTCATTCGGAAAGATCGGTGTCATATCCTCGAAATTATAACGCTTCTGCGCCTCAGACGGATTCCTTCCATTGATCGTCTTCAGATACAGCAGGGCACTGAATTTCTCCTGCTGCGATTTAATTCTGGTATTACCCGTGATAATATCGCCCGTTTTCAGATTAAATTTGCGGATCTGTGACGGAGACACATAGACATCATTCTCACCCGGCAGATAGTTGTCACTCCGGATAAACCCATATCCATCCGGCATCACCTCCAGAATACCGCCTACCGAAATACCGCTGTCAAGCTGGGCAAGTTCCATCGGCGGCTTATCTGCATCCGTCAGGCGCTCTATCGCAGGCGCTGATTCCTGCCCGGATACCATCTGCTCCCGCTGCACAGGCACAGACTCTCTGGATTCTGCATCCACATTTGAAGAATATGCAGCCGTTTCTCTTGTCTCCACAGCTGAAGAAGCCAGTTCCTTCTTCTCGGCTGAAAATCCATTAGATCCGGTTCCTTCTCTTCGCGTACTTCCATTATTATCTCTGCGCACATAATTGTAAGAATTATCGCGGCGCATACGTATCTGCCCATTCTCACGCGGAGTCCGTACGATGCCGGACTGTCTGCCGGTATCGCTTCGGCTGTTTGATCCGCTTCTCTCGCCGTCCTGACCATAGCCTGTCTGTCTTTGCTGGTATTCATTACTCCGATACCCGTTCCCGGTTCTCACACGATTTCCATCAGCCTGTCCCCTGTTCTGACTGTTTTCTCCCTGTGCTCCCGCATTTTTCCGTTCATAATTCTGTCCCTGTGCGTCATTCTGGCGGCCATAACTCGCAGATGTCTCAGCCACATGATTTCCCATACGGCTATAATCCTGCTGCATCGTCTGGGACACCGCCGGCGTTTCAGCTTCACGGCTCTCTGCCTTCATACCTGAATTCTGAACCTGTCCCTCAGACACGCTCCCGGCATCCTTTGGCCCTCTGGCATCCTTCTCATCCTGTTCCAGCATTAATTCTATCAGGTTACTTTTTTTCATGGCTGAAACACCCTTCATACCGCGGGCCTTCGCCAATTCTTTCAGCGTAACCAGAGATAAAGACTCATATTTTTCTCTCATAAACACCTCATCATTCTTTCATTCATTTGTCCAACTTATTTTCCTGATTTATTACGGGATGTTTGTCTGAACCGACATGAACATTCTGCTCGATACCTCTGCATACAAATCTGCTATCCAGCTTATATGCATCGTAATTTCTCTATAGCAGAGGAACGCTTCTCATCATTCTGAAGCTGCGATACGCTCTCAAATCCTGCATCGCTCTATACCCAATAACTATAACACAACTTATTCAGAAATGGAAGAAAAATTTTATGTAACTTTTGTGTTCTATAAGCTTCTATAAATCAGATTCGTGTTTAATTCAAGAACTGAATATTTCATACGATACGGTTTCAATAGCTGAAGAACAAAGAATTATATATATTTATATACGAGCAAAAATATAAGTATTCTACTATAAATGAGCAAATAAAAATATTGCACAATAAATCCTGTATTACACGGACACCACAATTAGATTATAGGAAAATATCTTTCATACAAAGACAAGATTTTTCATAATTTATGCTTTTTTTCGGATTTGCTCATTCATAGCTTTCAAAAGTATATAAGAATACGAAACTAAGAGCATATAGCATATGTTTTTTAAACTTTTACACAAATTTATTTTTACGATAATTGGATATTTGAAATCAGCGATACAAGGGAGTGCTTTTGTTATACAGCTATTGAAACACAGCCCGCCATGGGTTCGGGACATCCCTAAGCAAACAAT
>JAUNGL010000238.1 GCA_030524665.1 Lachnospiraceae bacterium
AGCTGGCATCAGGCCAGCGAACGAGGATTTGTCACAAGTTTTCGCAGAAAACTTGTGACCTGCTTGCGCTTCAGCGCAATACCTCTTGATTGGCGAACGGTGCTATGGAGGGGAAGGCCAGCGCCTTAGCAGGTCTCCGTGAATGGTGCGCCACCTGTGCCCCCTGCCGCTGCCCTTCGATGCCTTTTTGATACCTATCAAGCAGCCAAACCCCGGATTCCCGGCGTCCGTTCGTAATTAACTAAACACGAATCTGGCTGAACTGTTACCGGTAAACATTTCTATTCGGCAGGAAGTTTTGCCCCGCCTGCTGCTGTACTTTCTCTTCATTATCCTTTGATCATCTGCTCGGTCATTTCCTTCAGCTCACGCGCTGCCTGCTCAATATCATCCGCTGCAAAAATTGCACTGATCACAGCGATCCCGCACAATCCTTTTCCGGAAAGCTGCATCACATTTTTCTTTGAAATACCGCCGATTGCAATCACCGGAATATCTACAGCCTCACAGATCGCCTTCACTGTCTCATGGCTGACTTCGACTGCATCCGACTTGGACCCGGTCGCAAAGACCGCACCGACTCCCAGATAATCTGCACCATGCTTCTGTGCGAGCAACGCCTGCTCCACCGTCTGTGCTGATACTCCGATAATCTTGTCCGGCCCAAGCTTCGCGCGGACGTCTCCCACCTCCATATCATGCTGTCCGACATGGACACCGTCCGCATCCACGGCAAGTGCCAGTTCCACTTTGTCATTGATTACAAACGGAACGCGGTATGCCTTACAAAGTTCCTTGATTTCCTTTGCCTCCGCAAGAAATGCTTCCTCATCCAATTTTTTTTCACGAAGCTGGATAAAGGTTGCTCCGCCTTTCAGGGCCTGTTCTACCTGATGATACAGCGTATCACCATCCAGCCATGAGCGGTCTGTCACCGCATACAACAGTAAATCTTTTTTATCGCACTTCATATTTTGCTCCTTCTAAAAGTTCCTCTCCTGTCATCCGGTAAACGGCATCAATAATCCGGTTCCTGTAGGTGGAATTTCCTTCATACGGCTGCATATGCTGCCATCCAATCTCCCCGGCCAGCCCCATACAGCAGACAGCCGCAGCAGCTGCTTCCGTCTGGTTCTCCGGATTTGCTGTGATAAATGCTGTCATCAGGCCAGAGAGCTGACACCCTGTTCCGGTAATGCTCCCCATTTCCTTTCTTCCATTCCGGATCACATAGCATACCTCACTGTCTGCCACCAGATCAATCGCCCCTGTCACAGCAATCACACTTCCCGTCTGCTTTGCAAGCTGCTTCACAAACGATACATCCTCCGCCAGAGTCTCGTCCGTCACTGCATCCGCCATATCGGCATCTACGCCCTTCGTGCTGCCGCTTCCAAACGCCAGCGTCTTAATCTCAGAACTATTTCCACGGATGACTGCAAACTTTACTTCCTTCATCAGCGAAAGCGCAGTCTCCGTACGCAGCCGGCTCGCCCCGGCTCCGACCGGATCAAGCAATACCGGATGTCCCAGCTCATTCGCCCGTTTTCCTGCCAGATGCATCGAGCGAATAGTCCTCTGGTTCAACGTACCGATATTGATATTCAGGCCGCCGCAGATAGATGTAATCTCTGCAGCCTCAGCCTCATCATCCGCCATAATCGGACTGGCACCACATGCCAGCACCATATTCGCGACATCATTGACCGTCACATAATTCGTAATATTGTGAACCAGCGGCACCTGTTTCCTTACCTGTTCCAAACAAAAATCAAAGCTCATATTCCATTTCCTTTCCTGCCATCGGAAAGTGCATGATATGCTGAGTATACATAACACTTCCGTCCTCTGCCGCCATACAGGCTGCAGCCCTTTCTGAACTGTTACGAGCACAAAAAGGCGATACCTCCATAGAAAGTATCGCCGTACAACCGCAGCATCATCTGCTTATCCTGCACATTGTTTCCCTACGTTGGCATTATCCAAATCAGGTTCTGGGTCAAGGCAATCCAGCCTACTCTCAGCCTGCTTCTGCAAGCTCCCCGTTTACCGCTTCAGTATAACACAACGCTTCCATATTTACAAGCCTACAATTCCGCACCTGCCAGATCATAGTCGCCATTCAGTTACTGTTCACGGGGTAGCTATTCCGCGAGGTGTTCAGGTGCGGTTTCGCACCTGAATCCCGAGTTTTGCGGCACG
>JAUNGL010000070.1 GCA_030524665.1 Lachnospiraceae bacterium
TGGATATTATCTCTGTTACAGGTTAAGGTTACCCGATTTGAAGAGCCAAAAGGTTTAGCTTTGATATAATCAAGCACCCGATCCAATGCAGCTCTACCATAGCCCCGTTTCTGTTTCGATACATCAATCATCATATGCCATATATCATATTCAGGGATATCATAATCGTAAATCACCATAACATAGCCAACCATAGTGTCACCTTCATATATTCCAAAAGGTTGGCATTGCTCCCTATAGACATAAGCCTGTGCGAGACTACGAACCGGATGTGAAACAAAGCGTTCTTGTTCAGGTGCAAGTTTTAGATTAAATGCGTCAATAAAGTTTTCTTCTGTAATTTTTCTAAGATTAATCATAAATTCCTCCATAAATTGTCCTGACTTAATTGGTAAGTTGATCTTGTATGAACATCTATAAAGAACAGAAGATTGCATCAAAAAGCAAACAAAAAGCCGTGGCTAATAAACCACGGCAAAAGAAATTCTATAAAAAACTATTATAATGCAACCGAGGTCCTCAAAAGATATTCAGATTTTATATTAGTTCTGTTATTTCTCATAATCAAGTACCTCGCTTTCTATCAGATTTTATATGATTATAATACCAATCATCGATAGTGTCAATCATAGTTCATTTCTTTATCATTCACAGTTCTCCGTTAGTTACTGTTCACAGAGTAAACAGTAACATGTATGCTTCTGTTATCAGTATACGTGAAATGGAGAAAATCCACAACATCAAAAATGTATATCATTATAAAAGTGGCTGACAGTTCGGGCAGACATACACCGTTCCCCCCAAATATGCCATCTTCTGAATCGTCCCGCCGCAGTAAGCGCAGCTGCATCCATACGTTTTCTTGCTGAGTCTGGTCCGGTAGTGCCCCGGTTCTCCGAACAGAGTTTTCTCCGTATCGCGTCCTCCTGCTTTTGTCATTTCCTCCAGTATCTTTATTACGGACTCATACATACGCCCCCAGTCCGTATTCCGCAGCGTACGCAGCTTGCGCCTGGGATGAAGCCCCGCCTCCAGCAGTATGTCCTGCAAAACTCCATTTCCCAATCCGGGGATTCTCTGTTCCGTCGCCAGAAACGCTTTCGCGGAAAGATTTCCGCTGACTTCTTCTCTGAGACTACAGAAATAATCATAGTCAAATTCGCCTGTTCCCGGCATCGGCTTTTCCTTCGCCACCAGATAATAGGGATTTTCATACTCTTCCGGCCGGAACAGAAACATTGATCCATACATCTGTACCGTACAAATTAAAGAATCGCCATCTTCAAACGTGATCCGTGTCTGATACCGATCCGGCAGTTTCCTGCCGGCTGCAAAGTATCTGATATTTGCCCCGTCTCCCACAACAAACCGGTAATCATCCACTTCCATTTCTACCATGCTGCCGATCCCCCGTGAAATCCCCATCATCTTCCCTTCCATCTTTTCGGGGTACTTCTGCGGATCTCCTTCATACCAGGCAAATCCGTGTTTCGTATGCTCCGTTTCCACTTCTGCAATCCTTTTACCGTACACCGTATCATTTAACTGGCCCGCAATCGTCAAGCTTTCCGGTATCTCTATCATGTACTCATCCTCCTTCTGTACACAACTGTCCTGGGCATATCTGAACATTTATTTCCATCAAACACAGGGGACCGCACATTTCTGTACAGGTCCCCTTTCTCTGAGACGGCATCCCGCCCATGTATCATGAATTTATTCACACTTCCACCGATCCAGCGTAGGAAACCAGGCCATTAAAGCTTCCCGCGCCTCTTCCACTGTCCTGCATCTGCCTCCCTCCACTTCAAACGGAGCACAGAAATCCACCATCTCCTCCAGTGTGCATTCTGACGTAAATTTGCCATCCTGGTAACAATACGAGCAGTATGCTTCATTGCGGGTTCCATCCTCATTTGTTCCGTACTGTTCTTCGTTCATCGGCATTCCACAGCTCTGACAGATTTTCATTTCCATAGTAAATTCCTCCACTTTCCGATGCATCCTGCTGTGTCACTATTCACGGACCGCAAAGCCGTAAACAGCAACTCTGTTGCATCTGTATGATTTATTACAGATTTACTATAGCATTCTTAACCTGACATCTGTGTGTCATATTTACGGCATCTGAATATTTTTTTCAGACATTCAGAAACATCTACACTTCATTCTTCAATACTGTTCCAGCGTCTGCTGCAGCCGCCGTTTGAGCTCTTCCCTCACCTCTGCCGGAGCAAGCACCTCTGCCGATGGACCGAAGGACAGGAGCATACCATATACCCAATCGTCCAGCAGACAATTCATGCGGATCAGAAAATCATGCTCCGGCAAAACTGTAATTTCTTCCTCCTCAAAGCGGTCATACACCCGGTAAGCTTCTGATGCTGCAATATGGATCATAATTTCCGTCCTGCCATACATGACGCAGCTTCCGCATTGCCCGTCACCTTCATCCTTTATCATGTCATTCTCTTCCTGCTGCCCATCTCGTTCCAGAAGAAACATTTCTTCCAAAACAGTCACCCGTTTCATCCGAAGCAGCTTGAACAGCCGCATCGCCTGCCGATCCCTGCAAAAAGCCCGCAGATACCATGTGTATTCTTTAAACAACAGCTGTACCGGCTCCACCGTTCTTCTGCTCATGGCTCCATACTGTCCATAATAATCAAACGTAATGACCCGGTTCTCCAGAATGGCTCTCCTGACATCCTCAAAAAGCTGCTGCCGCCTGTTGCTCCAGTCAGAAAAATCAATTGCGACCCATTTTTTCGGCTCTGCCCGGAAAAAATCTCCCAGTTTCTTCCGTGTATCCTGCTCCGGTCCGGCGCCCACTTCCTCCAGGCTTTGCAGCGCAGCCAGAATCTGCTGCTGTTCCTTTTCCGTCACAAGCAGCTTATCCAGTACAAATTGCTCGGTCAGACTGATACCGCCGTTCTTCCCTTTCCGGGTATAGACAGGAATTCCTGCCATACTGAGCGTTTCAATGTCCCGGTAAATCGTCCGCACCGATACCTCGTAACGTTCCGCCAGCTCGGCTGCCGTTACCGTATTCTTTTTCATCAACAGATAAATGATGCCAAGCTGACGGTCCAGCATAACGTTCCTCCTTCTGCCCTCACATATAAACTATTGCTACTATAACACAGACGTAAGCCTCCGTCCAGTTCTCCCTCCCGGCTGCCGCTTTATGGACGCAACTGTATGTTACCATTCACCGGAGCTGTCCCGCGAAGCGTCGTTGCCAGTCAGACGGCTGCCATTCTGGCAGACGTATGAACAGTAACACTGTATTCACTCAGACCATTTCAGAGGGAAGAAGCGGTGACATGAACAATCACAAATTCACAGTGTTTCCCCGTTCTGACCGGATATCCCCATCCCGCCACACCGGAAGATACGATGATATCCATATCGCCTTTCTTCTCATACCCGTAATTCACCGTACCTTTATCAAACAGAGTCGTAATCAGGCCCACAGGCCAGATCTGCCCCGCATGGGTATGGCCGGATACCATCAGGTCATACCCCGCCTCATCATTCTCCTGAAAGCTTCTCGGCTGGTGGTCCGCCAGAATGTGATACACTTCATCTTCCTGCGCCGTGATCAGCGCTCCGGACGGCGCTCTCCCAATCCCATCCATCGACGCATCGGAGCGGTCTCTCCGCCCGGTGATGCTCAGCTCCGGATTCAGTTCACACGTCTCATCCGCCAGAATCCGGATTCCGCTGCCCGTGATGATCTCCTCAAGCTGTCTCTCCGTAAAATCACAGTCCGCCGAGTACCGTCCCTTATCATGATTGCCATACACATAGAACGTACCGTATGTACTATCAATCCCGGACAATATCTGAAACGCTTCCTGCACCTGCTCCAGCGTCGTATGCTCATCCACAATATCTCCGCCCAGTATCACCACATCCGGGCGGCTCTCCGCTATCCTGCCGCATACCTCCGCAAGTGCTTCCCCGCCCATCGTAGTTCCATAATGCAGGTCCGTGAGCAGCGCAGCCTCATACCCTTCAGCTCTGATCTTCTTGTCCGTGGTCACCGTATACTCTGTTTTTATCACGTGATGCATGTTCCAATAACCGTAGGCCAGTATCAATAAGGTTCCCGCCACCGGAATCAGCCCACTGCAATAAATCACATGCCATATCCTGTTTTCCCTGAGCTGCACCTTCAGGACAGCCAGCCGGACCAGATCCACCACAGCAGCAATCCCCACCACATGCAGGACAACCATAGCCCAAAAGCCAAACAAATTCCTCACGGGCACACAGATCACCAGCGCCAGAACCGCCAGTACCAGCTTCCGCCGCCAGGTGAACGCTCCCCTGAACCACAGCATGGAACAGCGCTTCAGCAGAAAATACAGATACAAGGCTGCCAGAAGCACCAACACCAACGAGATCATCCGAAATAATACCATAATTTTTTATCCTTTCTGCCAATACTGATCTTATACTACGGGATTCAGGTGCAAAACTGCACCTGAACACCCTTCGCCAGGGACGGCATCCTGCCCAAAAGACGGGCAGGATAAATCCTCGCGGGACAGCTCCCCAGTGAACAGTATCTATACTACACCATGCAGTTTACTCTAAGTCAAGCGTTTTTCTACCTATTTGTATAGATTCAGCCATATGCCATGCAAATCTCAGACTCGCCTGCGGCTGAACTGTAATGAAACCTCCATTTACACAGGCAGCTTCCGATTCACCGTTTTGTATTCCGATCATCGGAAAATAAGCGTAATGCCGTGATTTACTTTGCATTTTCTCAAATCCTGCTCCGGCACACTCCTGATCCTGCCCTCGGAAATTAGCTCAAGATATGCTTTCTGCGATAATCCCAGCTTATTTCTCACAACCGCAGATACTTTTACCGGCAATGCAGATTCATTTTTGATTTCCAGTTCTGTCTCCTCTTCCGCTTCCCCCACAGAAAATCGTTCTCCCACGACCGAATATTCCGGCAACAGTACCTCCACACCATTTTTGTTCAAAAATTCCATATTCATCGCGTACTCTTCTGCAAGCACTTCATCATTGCAGTAAAAGCGTTCCAGCAGCTCCCCCGGCAGGGTCTGCGGTGAGATACGCGAATAACCCCCTGCGTTCCATGTCGTATCACAATTCACACATTTGTAAATCAGCCAGATATCGAGATACCTTCTCTGGGCATTGACCCGAAACAGATTTGAACAGAAAAATTCTGTTTTTCTGCCGCATTTCTTACAATATCTGATGACATGCGGCGCTTCATGATATCGAATCTTCCAGATCACTTTCATATGATGTCCCCCTGCTTTCGTCCATCCCCGGACATGCTCTCAACCGTTAAGTTTCTGTCATTTGGTAAAGCCGTAACTCTCCGCCAACTATAGCAGGGCTTTTTTCCATTTCCAACCTATTCCTTGTTTCATAAACAAATTTGAGTTTCCGCTGTCAAATACATCCGTGCAGGCACATTGACAAAAAGAACCGGCTCAGTCTGGAAACTGAGCCGGCCCATGATTTGATCTTATGGCATCGTATGATTCATATATTATTTTTGTATTTACGATCTCTGTTCCTTTTACAAATCCCTTTTTCCATGTTCTTCATGACGTATTTCCATTCATGCCGTTTCAGCACAAATGATGCATGAATAAACAGTATTTTTCACATTTCACAATTTTCCATAGTTCATTTCTGTGTTTTGCAGGCATCCTCAGCTCTCTGCGTCTCATCGCCGTCCGTACGCTGCTCCTGCGTTTCACTCTTCATTCCGCTCTTCATTTTCTTACACTGCCCGACAATTCTCTGGATACTTTTCAGGGAAAGATAGTATTTTTCTGCCAGAGCTTCCATCGGCACTCCGGCTATATAATCCGCATAAATGGCGGCATTCCTCTCCTGCTGATCCCGGCGGGTCGAGGTTGCTGTCCCCCAGTCCTTCTTTCGTTCGCTGACTCTGGGAATATAGAGAAATTCTCCGTCCACATATTCCTGAACCTTATCCAGCAGATCCCTGGGCAGAACGTGTGTTGCTTTTTTGTAGCTCATCTTGCGCTCCTGACTTTCTTTTTTTCAACCGGAACAGCAAAAGCCATCTACAACACTGTGAATCACAATTCTCATTTCACTTCTCACTCAGGCAACAGGTAAAGTGCTGCCTTTCCGTAGTTGCGACAGCTCTGCTTACGCAACAGTAAAGTAAGGTTTCAGCATAGATTCCATTCCTCCCTTCATTTTATTACTGCTTTTTGAATAATCAACTTTGATTCTATCATGATATGCGCTATCGCAAAAGCCCCATGTTTGTTTATAAAAAGAAAATGAGAATGATCCGGTTACCGCTCGCAGACCGTAAGACCGTGCACAGTAACCAGTAACCATTTCTTAATAATAAATAAGAAAGTCCGGCTTGTAACCTGTGCCCGGTAAAGGTATAATAAATGCAATAAAAGCAACTGCAATCACACATATGAAAAGAGGCTGCCTTATGAAAACTTCCAGATACATCTTCCGCACAGCACTGCTGTCCCTGATGCTCTCACTGCTTCCGCCCGGCATTTCGCATCTGCCCGTCCAGACGATACGGACGGAGGCTGCCGTACAAACTGACAATGTGACCATCAGCCAAAAGAAAGTCACGCTCATCAAAGGGAAATCTACTACCCTGAAGATCAAAGGGACGAAGCAGAAGGTCAAATGGACCAGCAGCAAAAAATCCGTAGCAACCGTATCCTCCAAAGGAAAGGTCACCGCAAAGAAAAAGGGAACTGCTGTCATCACCGCCAAAGTGGGCAACCAAAAATATACCTGCAAGGTTACAGTACAAAACCCGGAGCCGCCGGCAGGCTCACGCCAGAATCCACTCTATGCCTACTGCAAGTACACCTCCCGCATCTACCGTCAGAATCAGTCTCTCGGTCGATTTATGATACAGCTCCTGGATTATAAAGACGGGAAGACAGCGAAAGATTACATCCTGAAAAATAATAACCTCGGATTAAATCCCGTTCCGCAGATTGGGCAGAGATACGTTTATGTCAAATTCAAAATCACGTATCTGTCAGGCAGTTCACAGGTGAAAGCTTCCGATGTGGTGAATTACTCCACCTTCTTCTACAATGCAGATACGAAGAAAAAGCTCCGCCCGGTCAGCTGGGCATTTAACTGCGATGATGTCACCGATATGACAAATGTGCTCCTGACTCCCGGTGAAAGCTTCATATGTTCCAAAGCCATGCTGGTACGCTCGGATACTTTCCCGGCCACCTACTGCCTGCAGACCGGATATGACAAGGTAAAACAGAAACCAGTCTACACATGGTTTACCACAAAAAAATAACATATATCATCAAAGAGCTGCCTCACCAAACTTCAAAATGGTAAAGCAGCTCTTCTTTCTTTTCATCAAGTGCGAAAAAATTGTTTATTCATGTATTATTTATACCGCCGCGTCATGGTTTGTAACACGATTTACAGGCCCTGGTTAATAAACCGGAATATCTCCTCTTCACTTTGAAACAGATCATAATCCCCGGTCAACTGCCCCTCATAATGATAAATCACGCCATGCTCTTCATTATTTTTGAGTCTGCGGATCAGATTGTCCGCACCGTTTTGTGCGATATATTTTGCAAACGCCTTCACCCGAAGTGAGTGAAACATGCCATACTCACACGGGAAATCATCGCACTCCCAACATCCCTCCAGCCCATACGTCCTGCAGCAGTCATGACTTTTGCATCCGCTCTTATCCTGGCAGCCTTCATTCCGGCAGCCTGCGCATCCTGCGTTCTCACTGCAGACACAGCACGCCAGTCCGCAGAATGCAACACCTTTCCCTTCATCAAACAGCCTGCTCACAGGCCGTTCGTAATACACCAACTCCGGGCGAAATGTTTTTGACGGAACAAACCCATACTTTTTCAGCAAAGGAATCCTCTCCGGCGTGTTTGCCGTCTTGATTTTTAGACTGCCAATTTGAAAGTCCCGGATCAGATGCAACACGGCAAGCCGCAGGATTTCTTCGATATAATTCTCTTTCTCATAATCAGCCGCAAGATCAATCCTGAGGACTCCTGCTTCTCCGCCAAAGATTTCAACTGTCCCCACTGCACTGCCGCTGATTTTGGGAACGACAGCAAACCTCACATATCGATGCTCTTCATACTCCTTCAGCCAGAATTTAATACATGCCGTCATCTCTTCTATCGATGTGTAATAAAAGTTACTTGTGCAGAAGTCCGTATTCATTCTCGATACGGACTCCGGATCAGAGTAACAGACAAGCAGCGCCTGAGCATCTTCAATCCTTACCAAACGCAGCCTGAAGGAATCCGTTTCATAAACCGGACACTTCTCATAAACATTCACAACCGTCATCCTGCCACCTTCTTTTTTATTTCATTATATCCCGCAAACTATGACAGCATTGTGTCATAGTTTTTGATACAACGAAATTATTTTTTCGGCACAGTGGATGAATCGATTCCTGATATGCTCAGGTGCTATGATTTCTATATTGTCTCCGAAAGAAAGCAGCGTGCCAATCCAAAGCTGCTCACTCTCAACCACCCGGAACTCCATAATTGCCATTTGATCGCTAAGATACCGTATCACCTTTCCATTCAGGTATTCGCAGGTTTTGGCGACAAAATCCGGATTACATTTTGCCGTAACCGTTGTATATGTGACCTTGCTGTTCCTGTCATGATCCGCAAGTATCACCTCCGGCGTCTCATGTTCCCGGGTGAAATTCTGTCCTGTCAGTTCCAGATCTTCCATACGAAGGATCTTATAGATCCGGTAGTCGCTTTTTACTGTGGAATATGCCAGCAAATACCATGAATACCATCTGTAAACCACAGCGATTGGTTCCACAGTATGCATCCGGGTTTCGCTGCGGCTGTTCGTGTATCTGAATTGAACTGCCTTTTGATTGTTGATTGCCGACTGCAGCATTTCCAGATATTTCCAGTTCCCTTCCCGCAAAACAGAGAAATCCAGAAGCATCCCATTGTGATTTTCCCCGTTCAGGGAAGAAACCTTCTCACAGATACCGGCGATTTGCGGCTGTTTCGTGGCCGTGAAAAGCCCCTTTAAGGCCGTAAGAATATAAGAATAATCCTCCGGTGAAATCAGATGCTTATCTAAAGTGAAATGTTCCATAATCTCATATCCGCCATGAACCCCGGTCACTGCTGTAACAGGGATTCCGGCGGAGCATAAGGAATCCATATCCCTCTGAATAGTACGGACAGACACCTCAAAATGTTCTGCCAGTTCCGCGGCCGAAGTCCTTCCATGATTCAGTAAATATACAGTGATTGCATACAGCCGGTCTGCTCTCATATGTTCTTCTCCATATCCTGCATTTAATATAATTCTGAAATTGTTTTTATCTCGGAAACAAACGAAATTTACTTGTATTCTTCGGTCAATTCCCGGAATACCTTCCTGCAATAGCCCCCGGAGTCACCGCATGATTGATTTCCCCGGTAACCTGGCAGTTCGTAACAGCAAATGCCGTCTCCTCCCCGTAATAGTAAAGCCCGTGCCGATCAGCCCGCCGACATGAGTTGCGCCGTCCGCTTCGATCGTCACATCCACGGAACAGTTGTCAACAATCCCCGGATAGTTGTTTGTAGAAAATCCTTCCGTATCAAGACAGATATCGGGATTGGAATACGTACCGGCATAACCGCATAATCCGCCGATCGCAT
Organism: Lachnospiraceae bacterium; assembly: GCA_030524665.1. Taxonomy (GTDB): domain Bacteria; phylum Bacillota; class Clostridia; order Lachnospirales; family Lachnospiraceae; genus Choladousia. The sequence goes on from JAUNGL010000070.1 coordinate 9,720, forward strand.
GGCCGCCATTTGCAGATTCAATCCGAACAGTTGCAGAACAATTCGTGATGGAATCCATCATTTCAAGGCAGCCTCCAATTCCTCCAAGTCCGACCGGCTCATTTCCCTCTGCGATAATACTGCCGCTTGCCATACACTGATCAGTGGTTCCGCCAAAGCCGCCTCCGACCAGCAGACCTCCGCATTCCGCAATATCATCCTGGACCAGCCCCTCCTCAAAGCGTCCGCTGAGGGACGGCATCCTGCCCCAAAAACGAGCAGGATAAATCCTCGTTGGACAACTCCCCTTTCAATAAAAAAGGACTGCCTGTGCGCAATCCATATTACATGTGCTCCATTTATTTTCTCAGGCTCTTTAATTAGTTTAAGCTAACTATCAGAATATGTCAATACATGATCCGGCAGATTTCTTATCATTCCCGTTCATGCGTTACTGCCCACGGTCCTGTGCCACACAATCCTTAACAACACTGCACGATGCACCGATATCATTTGAAATGCGATGCCGTGCAATCTGCTCTGCGATAAAATCTGTATTTTCCTCCACAGGTTTTGTTCCATCTACCCGTATGACAGGGCATCTTAAAGATTGTATCCATTCTTCGACGGTATTCTCTGCTCTGGATTTCACAAGATCAAAGAAACGCTCCTCCTGCTCATGTAAATCACCGCCTGGTAACATTCTGTTCCCGAATTTTTCAAAAGAACGTTTTTTCACCCGTTTTATCCGGATATCCCACGGAGCTTCAAGCAATATCACATACTGAAAAAAGGGATAAACAGCTTTTCCATAGTCCCCTTTCACAGAAGCAAAAACAAAATTTTCATGTGTTTTAATTTCATTCAAAAGCAGCTTTTCAACTTCTTCGCAAGTACGCGGAGAAGCATAGAGATAATTAGTATCTGTCTTAGGAAAATACAGATCTTCATTATCTATGAAAGAAAAATGCAATTTCTTTGCTAGAGCTCTTCCCAGTGTGCTCTTTCCGACACCATTTAAGCCGCACACAATTATTCCGATCCCCATAAATCCCTCCATAGATTCTGTATTTATCGTTCTGCTTACAGTAAATACCGAAACCGTCCCTCCAATCAGAACCGGGGACGGATATTCTCTGATACGCAAAATGGCGCGAAACCTGAACCATTCGGATTCTGCTTCGCGCCGAGCAATGCGGATAGCGGGACTCGAACCCGCACGCCACAAAGCACAGGAACCTAAATCCTGCATGTCTGCCAATTCCATCATATCCGCTCATATCCAACCTGCCAATGGGCAGCCTCCGTACACCTTCAGGCTGCCCAATTATCATACAACTAATGTTATAGTTCTGTCAAATCATTTCTGCAAAAACTGCAACAGCAAATACTCCCCGGCTCACAATGCAGGCTATCCAATTTTTTTATTCTCATGCAACGTACAGAGCCATCCCATCCATGCAGAAAACACAAGTGCTGCCAGAAGTGCCGCCAATGAAACCGACAGACTGTGTCTCATCCAGATGTCAGACAGAACTCTTATCTGATCAGAAGAAAGTCGATCGCTCAATACCGGAATTCCAAAAAACATTGCAAACGGAATTACCATCCGCAGCAGGGAAGCATAAGTCTGTCCCTGCCCTGGTTTGAGTTCAATAAAATACATTAGTGTAAACTGCAGAGCATTGAAAATACATGTAATTGCCATGACCAGGACATAAATTTCCGTCATATATGGGAATACTTCCTTTCGAAGAAAGGATACTGCAGCCATCAGCAAAAAGTTTAAAGTCATATAGGCCATAATGATCAGATTCCCAAACAGGAATCTGCCCTGTACCCTCTGCCCGTTCGTTCCCGGCAAAAGCCCGATGAACCCCCGCGTCCCAGTCAGAGACTGTTCATAATAAAAAGGTGTCGTGACAAAAACAATTGCTCCGAACCCGCCGTACAGCATCCCAAACGCATATCCCTTGTCTGTGATACAGGCCAGATAAACGGCCAGTGCCAGAAACACCACCAGCATTCTCGCCTGTGACTTGAAGATACAATAATCATATTTTGCAAACTTCCATACTGTTGTCATACGCGTTCCCCCTCCATCTCACGAATCATATAAACTACCAACTGGTCAATCGTCGGCTTCTCAATCAGACATGCTTTCGGCAGCATCATTGCATCATCGCTCTCCATCACACCTTCAAATCCGAGGCTGCTCTCCTTCAGGCCAAGCACCTTCTCCTGCCATTTTCCATCCAGATCCTCCAAACCGCCCCGTACCAGCACATATTTCTCCGTCAATTCCTCTCTGGTATCAAACAGTACACGCTTACCTTTTTCCAGAAAGAAAATATAGTCCGCAATCTGTTCCAGATCACTCAGGATATGTGTGGAAAATAATACACTATGTTCCCCGTCCTCAATATAAGCCTGAAGAAGCTCCAGTACCTCCTGCTTCATCACCGGGTCCAGCCCATTCGTCGCCTCATCCAGAATCAGCAGTTTCGTATCCCTTGCAAACACGCCCGCAAACATCAGCCGTACCTGCATACCGCGTGAAAATGTCTTGATCTTTTTATCCACAGGAAGCTCCCATCGATCCACCATCTCCTGAAACTTTTTCCCGTCAAAGGTGTCATAGAAATCCTTAAGGATCTGCTTCAGGTCATTCACCTTCAGCTCCGGCATCACATAATTCGAATCTCCGATATATCCGATTGATTTCTTATAACGCACCGGATCACCTCTATAAGTAATCCCGTCAATTCTGACCTCACCCGCATCGGCACGCATCTGATGCGTGATCAGATTCAGCGTAGTCGTCTTACCTGCTCCGTTGCGCCCAACATAGCCGCAGATGTACCCTTTCGGAATCGTAAAAGTAATATCTGACAGGCTGAATTTATTAAAGTGCTTTCCCAGTCCATTTACTTCTAACGCATTTGCCATACTTATCTACACTCCTTTTCCACTCTCTGTTTCTGCAGTTTACATTCTGACCAGACATCATCCGGAACCTCAGCTTTTTAGCAATGCCGTAAAAGCGGCCTGTATCTCTTTATCCGAAAGCTGTATCTGTCTTCCGGTCAGAATAGCCTGTTCCAGATGTTCCTCCATCCGTTTCAGATACTGCTCCCGCACCAGGTCATTCTTGCTGCCGAGCACAATACTCCCTTTCCCCTGTACCGAAACGATAAAACCGGATTCCTCCAGCTCCTTGTACGCCCGTGTCGTCGTAATCACACTGACACCAAGCTCCTTCGCAAGCTGGCGGATAGACGGAAGCACCGTCCCCTCTGCAATCTGCCCATTCAATATCTGTTCGCGGAGCTGTTCCGTAATCTGCGCATAAATCGGAAGCTCCGAACGGTTGGAAATCACTACTTTCAATGGATTTCCTCCTTTCCCGCGTCTGCATGGCAATCACATACCTGATTTGAGGAGCTTTTTTCTCTTCCGGCGTCATTCTGCGCTGTTTCCCTACCTGGTATGCTTCTCTCTTCTTCAAAGAATCGAACATAAAACCATGCAAATTGTTTATATAGTATATACTGTATATATTTGATTATATACAGTTATGTGCAATTGTCAAGTACTTTTCTATATGATTATCTGTTGCCAGTACTATTCCTATCAAAGGTACAATTTCGTACGATTTCCCCCTCATAACCGGAATCCATAATAAAAAACGCTGTCATCTGTCGAATCCGCCTCCTTCACGCATTCAAAGGACAGCTCCTGATCATCCACAGATATACAGCGTTTCATATTCAGATCATACTGATCTTGATTCATTCCCTATTTTGCCGGCACAATTTCCAGCCAATAACCATCCGGATCCGCAATGAAGTAAATACCCATCGCCGGATTTTCAAAACAGATACAGCCCATTTCCTTATGCTTCTTATACGCTGCATCGAAATCCTCTGTCGCAAATGCCAGGTGGAATTCATCCTCACCCAGATCGTAGGCCCCCTGATGATCACGTAGCCAGGTCAGTTCCAGTTCAAAAGGTGTCTCCTCATTACCTACGTATACAATAATGAACGAACCATCCTCCGCCGTCTTTCTTCTGTGCTCCGTCAATCCAAGCGCCTCCTGATAAAACTGAAGTGAACGCTCCAGATCTGCTACGTTGTAATTCTCATGAATCATCTTAAATTTCATATTGCTGTCCCTCTCTTTCTATTTTCACGATATTGCTTTCTGTCCCATGCTCTGCAATATACCTTGGAATCACCGTATAATCCTCCCAGAAATGCATCGGAAATACCGCTTCCGCAGACACTGTACGCAGAAAATATTCCATGCCATACCAGTACGCATCTCCCAGTCTCGGATCCAGCGGCACAAACGCAAGCTTCATCCTTCTCCCGGCCAGCCGGTCAATCTCCCGCTTATAATTGACTTCCATATTCCGGTTCCATGCCTTTGCTTCGCCTTCCCAATGCCACCAATTCAGGTCACCGGCATGATACATACAGAAATCTTCCTCTTCCACCACAAATGCAGCTCCCAGATCTGTTGATTTTAACGGCAGTATTCTGCAAGTCTCCAGTTCCAGTTTCTTCCCCGGCTCCGCCCAGAGGATACGTTCCCCGTTTCCCCGCAGCCATCCGGCTCTGCTTCTCCGGAACTTCTTCCCGATATCATAGCTCAGAATATAGGCTGTCACTCGCGCCGCAAGCTCCGGCGCAAAAATCCCGGTGCAGAAATGATCTTCATGCGAATGGCTGGAAAAAACATACAAAGACAGTCCGTCCTTCCACACCGGAAGCTCACCCCGAATATAATCAAACAGATAGTATGCCCTCTCCGTCTCCACCAGAAAACCGCTGTGTCCCAGATAAGTGACTTTCATGCTTCTTCCTCCTGTCAAACCACATTTTACAAACAACATTATACCTTTGCTGCTTCGTATCCGCAACCCAAAATTCACACTTTCAAATAACATTAACCTTTTCAGCATTTTCCATCGATTTATCCCGTCATCCTTCTTGACTTCCATGCGTTAAAGCGCTATAATACGAACATTGGGTTTCATCGTCCATATCATATGATTTCAGTCATAGAGACGATGATGAATCATGATGAACAAATTTGAGGAGGATAACAAAATGAAGAAACAAGTTTTAGCCGCTGTTCTTTCCACTGCTGTGGCCGGAAGCGTATTCGGAATGAGCGTAAGTGCAGAGGAAGCACAGTCATGGACCGTAGGTATTTGTCAGCTCGTACAGCATGATGCTCTTGATGCTGCTACACAGGGATTCAAGGATGCCCTGACCGACAAGCTCGGAGATGCAGTTACTTTTGATGAGCAGAATGCACAGGGTGATTCCAATACATGTTCTACCATCATCAACAGCTTCGTATCCAACAACGTTGACCTGATTCTTGCCAACGCAACACCGGCACTTCAGGCTGCAGCTGCAGGTACGAATGAAATCCCGATTCTCGGAACTTCTGTTACAGAATACGGCGTAGCACTTGAGATTGATGATTTCGACGGTACTGTAGGCGGAAATATTTCCGGTACTTCTGACCTGGCTCCTCTGGATGAGCAGGCAGCTATGCTGAATGAACTGTTCCCGGATGCAAAGAACGTAGGCCTTCTGTACTGCTCCGCTGAGGCAAACTCCCAGTATCAGGTAGATACCGTAAAGGCAGCTCTGGAAGAGATGGGTTACACATGCGAATATTATGCATTCTCAGACTCCAACGACCTTTCTTCCGTAACAACAACTGCTTCTACAGAATGTGACATCATCTATGTACCGACAGACAACACAGCAGCTAACAACACAGAGATCATCAACAATATCTGCCTTCCGGCAGGGATTCCGATTATCGCAGGCGAAGAAGGTATCTGCGACGGCTGCGGTGTAGCTACACTTTCCATCAGCTACTATGATCTTGGATATGCAACCGGTAACATGGCAGCACGTATTCTGGCTGACGGTGAAGACATCTCCACCATGCCGATCGAATATGCTCCGAACTTCACCAAGAAGTACAACGCAGCTAACTGTGAAGCACTTGGCGTTACCATTCCGGATGATTACATCGCAATCGGAGCTGAAGAAGCTGAACCTACAACGGAATCTATGACAGAGTAATTGCAAACCGCCGGATCATGGCCGGACATTTCTGTTCACCATATAGGATGCGGTTCCAGCATCACCCGGCAAGCTTAAAATTGATAACGATTCAGAACGGACAGCGGGAAAGGATACTCCTCTCTCGCTTTTCGTTTAAGCAGGAGGAACATACGAATGAATATTTCGAACCTGATTAATGCATTGCCAGGAGCCGCCGCACAGGGTCTTATCTGGGGAATCATGGCAATCGGTGTATACCTTACCTACCGTATTCTGGACGTGGCTGACCTGACGGTAGACGGTACAATGTGTACCGGTGGTGCAGTCTGCATCGTTCTGATGCTGAATGGCTGTAATGTCTGGGTTGCCATGGCCGCAGCGACCGGAGCCGGTATGCTTGCAGGCCTGGCTACAGGTATCTTCCATACCTTTATGGGAATTCCGGCTATCCTCGCCGGTATCCTGACACAGTTATCCCTCTATTCTGTGAATCTGAAAATCATGGGAAAAGCAAACCAGGCGATCAACGTTGACAAATATGACCTTCTGGTTTCGCTCCGTTACATTAAAAATGTGCCGTTTCTGCAGAATACGATCCTGATCGTTGCCGTTATTATTATCATACTGATCGCTATTCTCTACTGGTTCTTCGGTACAGAACTTGGAAGCTCCCTCCGTGCCACCGGCTGCAATCCGAACATGTCCCGTGCACAGGGGATCAATACCGACCGCAATAAAGTCCTCGGCCTGATGCTCTCTAACGGTCTGGTGGCATTTTCCAGCGCACTGCTTGCACAGTATCAGGGCTTTGCGGATGTCAACATGGGACGCGGCGCGATCGTCATCGGCCTCGCCGCAGTTATCATAGGAGAAGCCGTATTCGGCAGAATTTTCCGCAATTTCGCATTACAGCTCGTTGGTGTGGCACTTGGTTCTATCCTGTACTACCTCGTGCTTCAGACGGTCATCTGGCTCGGAATCGATACGGATTTGCTGAAGCTTTTGTCCGCACTTGTCGTAGCGGTCTTCCTTGCATTTCCTTACTGGAAGAGCAAGTATCTTACAAAGCCAGTAAAACGGGGAGGGAATACAAATGCTTGAACTGAAAAACCTTTATAAAACCTTTAATCCCGGTACGATTAACGAAAAAACTGCATTGAACGGCCTGAATCTGAGTCTGAAGGACGGCGACTTCGTAACCGTCATCGGAGGCAACGGTGCCGGAAAATCAACCATGCTGAATGCCGTAGCCGGTACATGGCTCGTAGATCAGGGCCAGATCCTTATTGACGGAGTCGATGTCACCAAACTTCCGGAATATAAGCGTGCCAAATATCTTGGCCGTGTCTTT
>JAUNGL010000071.1 GCA_030524665.1 Lachnospiraceae bacterium
CCACCCAATCAAATAGAGTGGATTCAGTACAGGCAATTATGGAACTTATAAATCAGGAACCATTTTTATCCCAAAAGCAAATGGCTGAAAAACTTTGCTTAAACCAAAATACATTGAAGTATTATATTAAAAAGATGCGAGAAAAAGGAATTATTGAAAGGGTCGGTTCCAGTCGAAAAGGAAAGTGGATTGTTAAATAGCTGAAATTGAAACCAATGTTGATCTTTGTAAGGATGTATTTGCAGACATGACTATTTGGCTCGTTGGTTGCGGGACTAAAGATTTCGTCAGAAGTCTGCTTCTAATAACTGTGCGTTTCAATAATGAGAATTTCAAGATGACAGGATGTGGAGTGAAATGGAAAAGACAAGGGGAAATCAAGTAGACCTTCTTCATGGAAGTATCATGAAGTCACTGGTAATTTTTGCGCTGCCGATTCTGATCTCAAATGTATTTCAGCAGATGTACAATACGGTCGATACGATGATGGTCGGGAATATATTGGGGGAGACGGCGTTGGCCGCGATCGGAGCGAGCTCTCCGATCTATGACTTGCTGGTCGGTTTTGCGCTGGGAATCGGAGGAGGGCTGTCGATTGTCACAGCGCGCAGCTACGGAACGGGAAATCGTGAGCTGTTGAAGCGGTCGGTGGCGTGCGCGATGCTGATCGGAACGACGGCGGCGCTTGCGATCACTGTTCTGGCGCAGGCAGGAGCGTATCCGCTGCTTCAATTATTGAACACGCCTCAGGAGATTATCGGGGAGGCGAAGAGTTATATCTCGACAATTACGCTGTTTACGCTGGTTATGGTGGCTTACAATCTCTGTTCCGGATTGCTTCAGGCAACTGGAAACAGTCTGGCCCCGCTGATTTTTCTGATGATATCTTCCGTGTTGAATATCGGACTGGATTATCTGTTTATCGCAAAGACGGACATGGGGATCCGGGGAGCTGCCGTGGCGACTGTGATCTCACAGGGGGTATCTGTGATACTTTGTATCGGATACATATTCCGCTGCTGTCAGATGCTTGTGCCGGAGAAAAAGCATTTTCGGGTAGACAAATCCCTTTTTCTTGAAATGATGGAACAGGGGCTGGCAGTTGCGTTTATGCGGTGCATTGTGTCGGCGGGATCGGTCATATTGCAGTATGGTATCAATGGTCTGGGCTATCTGACGATTGCAGGGCATACGACGGCGAGGAAAATTTATATGTTCTGCAACATGCCATTTACGTCCATGGCATCTGCCGTCTCCACGTTTGTTTCCCAGAACCGGGGAGCTGGTCAGAGAGAGAGAATCCGCCGTGCGATCCGCTCTGTGATAATTTACAATATCGTCATGGCTGCAGCTGTAACCGTGTTTTTGGGCTTTACTGCACCGGCACTGGTTTCATGGATTTCAGGTTCGAAGGAGACCGTGATACTGGAAAATGGTTCTGAATACCTGAGAGTGGTAGCGCCTTTTTATGCCGTTCTTGGAGCGGTGTTTGACCTGCGGTTTGCTTTGCAGGGGCTTGGGAAAAAGATACTGCCGCTGGTCTCGAGTCTGATCGAATTTATCGGGAAAATTCTGTTCGTGGTCATCCTGATTCCGCACTTCCAGTATCAGGCAGTCATTTTCTGCGAGCCTGCGATCTGGTGTGTAATGGCAGTGCAGCTGGCATATTCCTTCCTTACGAATCCCTATCTCAGAGGAGAGGAGACTGGAAAATAAGAATCGTCAGACAGATGGGGAATCAGACAGAAGCCTGTCCTGCATGGAAGAATATCATGAAACAATTGGCTGCTGCGGATAAAATACAGTCGAAGAGGAGTTTCCGCAGTGGATGGATACAGGTGAAGAGGAGCCGCAGCGGATAAGATACAGTCGAGGAGTTTCCACAGCAGATAGATACAGTCGAGGAGTTTCCGTAGCGGATGACACAGCCGAAGAGGAGCCGCAGCAGATAAAATAAAGAGGAAGAAGAACTGCCGCAGAATACGGTATCCTCCTGCAGCCGGATAACTGGTGACATATGGTTATCCCAGTGCAGAGGGGATGCGGTGTTTTGCGGCAGTTTCTATCAATATCAAAAAATTTGATCTTTCGAGAGACCAATCGGGTTCGTAATACATCTAATAGATGTAAAAACCAAAACCAATAAGCTGGCCAGCGGAAAGGAACCTATGAATAAAGAACAACTGGGACGGTTGATTCTTGCCTCGGAGGACACGCTGTATCATGTAGCGAAGTCACTGCTCTACAATGATGCGGACTGTGCGGATGCGATTCAGGAATCTATCGTAAAAGCATTTTCAAAAATAGACACTTTGCGGGCAGATGCCTATGCGAAAACGTGGCTGATCCGGATTCTGATCAATGAATGCTATGCGGTCATGAGGAAAGAGAAAGTCATGGTTTCGATTGAAACAGTTCCTGAGGAGACGTGGGCTGCAGAGCATAAGGACTATTCAGACTTATATGAAGCTCTGAGCCGTCTGCCGGAAGACATGCGCCTGACTGTGACCTTGCATTATCTGGAAGGATACAGTGTAAAGGAAATCGCATCTCTTCTGGGTACAACGGAAAGTGCTGTGAAGAATCGCCTTTTTCGGGCGCGAGGAAAACTGAGACAGGATTTGGAAGGAATGGAGGCAGCCGGATTATGAGATTGGAGCAGATGAGAGAAGAATTTCCGAAGATGCCGGAGGAAATGAGGGCAATGATTGAGAATGAAGTAGCAAGGCAGATAAAGATCGAGCGCCCGGGATTTGGAGCGGACAATTCCGGTAGCAGGAATGATTTTATGGGAGGAAGAGGTTCTTCTGTAAAGCATTATGATGGAAGCAGGCCTGCGGGAAGAAGAGCTGCCGGAAAAAAGCGCGGCAGGTGTATGGCAGCCATTCTGGCGGCAGCAGCTATGGTACTGGGAACTACGGCATTTGCCGGAGCGAAAATTTATCAGATTTACAGTGAAAAAGAAGGAAATTATGGATTGAAGATCGGAATTGGTGCCGCGGAAGTTACGGATGGAAGAGAAAACTCTGATGTGACGGTCCCGGAGAATATACCGGAGATTCAGATTAAGATGAATTATATTCCGGATGGAATGGTAACACCGGAAGGAGACAGCGGAAAGCTGTTCCGTGAGGATACTCCCTGGATGGGCGGCATCAGCATGGCGACGATTATTATGGATCAGAGCGATGCGGCTGAGAGTCTCAGGCTTGATAAGAATGTGACGTACAGCGAGCAGCTCAGTATTTCAGATCATCAGGCAGTTTATCTGGAAAAAGGCATGAAGGGTCAGGAAGGGTCTGGAATCGGCAGGGTTTTCTATGTTGTTTATCCGGAAGTATGGCATGTGCTTGAAGTCTTTGTGGGAGATGATATGACAAAGGAAGAGGCCATCAAAGTCATAGAAAATACCGAACTGGTGCCAACCGGGGAGACAGAGGATATGAGCAATTTGTATACATGGAGTGATTATGCAGCGCAGGAGGAAGAGACGGAAATCTATGAGTACAAATTGACGGCTACTGCAGAGGAATTAAAGAATACTCATAGGATCGGAGATACCTTTGAGCTGAAGAACAGTGTGGCAGATATAGACGGCGAGGAGCTTGTCAGCGTAGACTGTATTACGGCGAAGGTTGCGGATGTGCAGATTGCAGATGACCTGAGTCTGCTGGGAGATTCCGGATACATCGACGATAGGTGGAAGAAAGCCGTCGGAGCAGATGGAAAGTTGGTCAGCAATGTGATCCAGCATATCAGGCATGGAGACGGCATAGATACTCTGGATGAAATTACCGGCACGGAGGAAGTAGCGCAGAAGCTGGTGTATGTGACAGTCGAATATACAAATACCGGAGATGTGGAACTGAAAAATGTGATGTTCAACGGAACTTTTACAGGAATCCAGGAGGATGGTTCGATTTTTGAGCGGCTCAGACAGTATGCGGAAGGGGAGATTTCGTATACCAGTGTCGGAGGACTTGGCGGAATGGAATTTTATGATGTGCATGGCAGTGAGAGGAATAACAACTACATTCCGGTCATGAAACCGGGAGAGACGGTGACAGTTCATATGGCACGGATCGTAAACGAGGATGAGCTTGAATATCTGTACCTGAATCTGAATATCAGCGGAGGAGAGTTTGAGTTTACAGAAAGCGGATTAGATCAGGGATATGTAGATATCCGGCAGCAGGGATGAGGGCCTGATGCTGGTGAAGAAAGGCGTTTTGCCATTTGATCATCTTCGATTTGTCGTAGAATATCTTTGTGTTTTTTCCGGCAACACCGGTAGACTGAACAGCGAGCTGTCTGCCGTTTGCGTCTTCCAGATTGGCCGTGATCAAGCCATAATTCCCGTAACAGCTCCAGATTCCGGAGGAATTACGGCTGAGAGAAAAGGTATTGATAGAGTATTGGGAGTAGGTCGGGTGTTTGATCTTGAATGTAACGATATAAGTTGCTTTTAGATGCCAGTACCGTTTTTGGGTGCATATGCGATCATAGAATGTTCATAGATGTCTGCTGCTTTTTTTAAGTTTGTTTAAAGTGGGGCGGGTATACTGAATACTGTTCAGAGATACAGGATGGAATCCAGAAAAGGAGTCAGTATTATGAAGAAAAAACAGGTAATGATGGTTTTGGGAATCGCTTTATGTATGACATCATATGGGATTGGGAGTGTCTGGGCCGAAGAGACAGAAGCTCTGGAGACGGAACAGACGGCAGAACTTACAGATACAGGATCGGATACCGGAACACAGGTGGAGAATGCCGTTTGGGGTGAGGTAGTTTCCGTATCCGAAGAGTCGGTGAAGATACTTGTGGGAATAAGAAAGGATATGGTATTAGAGAATCCGGCAGGAAATGCGGAAACACCGGAGAGTGAAGAACTGCGGGAAAATGAGGAAATATCGGATAACGAAAACCAGAGCGGGAATGCGCAGAAAGAACCGGGACAGCAGCCATCTATACTGGAATTGACTGGTGATGAACAGGAAATCGTAATTACGGGAAATACGGTTATCAAGAAGCAGGGCATGGGACAGCCAGACGGAGGTCAGGGAAATCCTCAGGGGGAAATGCTGACCGGAGAGAACGGAGAAGAACCGGAGAAGCCAGCCGGAGAAAATGGAGAAGTGTTGCAGAAGCCGGCCGAAGGGAATGGAGAAGTGCCGGAAAAGCCATCGGGAGAGGGAATGTTGTCCAATGGTATGCCGGGCGAAATGGAGAAAATTACATGGGAGGATATTCAGGAAGGCGACATGGTTTCCATTACATTGGACGAAGAAGGAAATGCGGCAGAGATCACTGTGATTTCCATGGAAATGGGCGGTATGGGACATCCGGGAGGAGGTCAGGCCGGGCAGCCGGACAGCTATGAGACAGTGAAGGAATATACGGAGGATGCTACAGCAGAGGGTGAGACGTATGCATCAACGGGAACTGATGAAAATGCAGTACTTATTTCGGGCGGTACTACTGTCACGATCAAAGATGCCGAAATCATCAGAAATTCCGGAGAGAGCACAGGAGGAGACGCATCCAGCTTCTATGGAGTGGGAGCTGCACTTCTGGCTGCGGATGGAAATGCCTATGTCAGAGGCGGAACTGTGCAGACAGATGCGTCAGGAGGAGCCGGACTTTTTGCTTACGGGACGGGTACGGTCTATGCATCGGATACTGTCATTACAACAGAAAAGGACACATCAGGCGGTATTCATGTAGCGGGTGGCGGAACGCTGTATGCATGGGATCTGGATGTGGAGACACAGGGCGAATCATCGGCTGCGATCCGCAGCGACAGAGGCGGCGGGAGGATGATTATAGATGGAGGCAGTTATACCTCCAATGGTTCCGGGTCTCCGGCCATTTATTCGACGGCAGATATTGCAGTGAAGGATGCTGTGCTGACCGCCAACGGTTCCGAAGCAATCTGTATTGAAGGCCTGAATTCTATTCATCTCTATCATTCGGATCTCACCGGAAATATGAGTGATGATGAGAGAAATGAAATCACATGGAATGTGATTCTGTATCAGAGCATGTCCGGAGATTCGGAGGTAGGAAACAGTACTTTTGAGATGAATGGCGGAACACTGACTGCAGGTAATGGCGGCATGTTCTACACAACAAATACAGAGAGCACATTCATATTGTCAGATGTGGATATCACGTATGCCAAGGACAGCGATTTCTTTCTACAGTGTACGGGAAATGCAAATCAGAGAGGCTGGGGGCAGAGCGGGGCCAATGGTGCGGACTGCCTGTTTACCGGAATTAGTCAGGAGATGCAGGGCGATGTGATCTGGGACAGCATCAGCAATCTGGATCTGTATCTGACGGAGGGAAGCACGCTGACAGGTGCGGTGGTCAATGATGAAACGTATGCAGGTAATGGCGGCGTCGGATACTGCAATCTGTACATCAGTGAGGATTCTGCGTGGACGGTAATCGGTGACAGTATGGTAAGTGCTCTGCAGTGTGACGGGACGATTACAGATACGGAGGGCAATCTTGTCACGGTTCAGGGAACGGATGGTACGGTGTACGTGGAAGGCAGCAGCGAATACACAGTGACTGTGGGCAGTTATCAGAACAGTGCGGATCTGACCGGAGCTTCGTCTGCAACCGCATGGAGCGCTTTTGAAACAGTAAAACCAGTGGAGCTGTCCTGAACGGGGCAGTTTCCACACTTGTAAAAAAATACAGCGGATGCTAAAATAACGGTCATAAAACGAACAAATGACAGAGCATATACGCTCTGGTGCCGCACCTGCAAACCTGTACGGTACGGTGCCGGCTGCAGTGGTTATGGGGGAATCAGAACATGCGCCTTTTGCTGGCAGAGGATGAACGGGAGCTGTCCAATGCACTGGCAGTGATCTTAAAACACAATCATTATTCCGTCGATACGGTCTATGATGGAGCAGATGCGCTGGAGTATCTGCGGACAGAGAATTATGATGCCCTGATTCTGGACCTCATGATGCCGAAAGTAGACGGGATCACGGTCCTGCGCACACTCAGGGCCGGAGGGAACGGGATTCCGGTACTGATTTTGAGTGCCAGATCTGAAATTGATGACAGGGTGCTCGGGCTGGACTGCGGGGCAGATGACTATTTGACGAAGCCATTTGCGGCGAAAGAGCTTCTCGCGAGGCTTCGGGCTATTACGAGAAGACAGGGAGAAGGTGCGAATGGGATGAGGCCAGACTTGTCATTTGGGAATATTTCCCTGAACCGGGCCAGATTTGAATTGTCCTCCCCGCATGGAACACAGCGCCTTGCCAATAAGGAATTCCAGATGCTGGAGATGCTGATGATGAATCCGGGCCAGTTGATATCCACGGAGCATTTCATGGAGAAAATCTGGGGTTATGACAGTGAGGCAGAGCTGAATGTAGTATGGGTCAATCTGTCTTATCTGAGAAAGAAGCTGTCGGCGCTCCATGCGGATGTGCGCATAAAAGCCGTCAGAAACCAGGGATATTCGCTGGAACATGTCTGAAAATTTATGACCGGGAGGCCGCACATGATAAAATCATTGAGGAAAAAATTCATTATGGCAGCCATGTGTTCTATTTTTGCGGTATTGGTTGTAATTGTAGGAGCAATCCAGATCTTCAGTTATCTGAAGATTCCAAGGGAAGCGGATCAGCTACTTGCAATTTTGGGAGACCATCAGGGGGAATTCCCCAGGGGACCTGCACCGGAGATACCGGATTCCCGGGAAAAATCAGCGCAGACGGATGCTTTTGAAGATTCTATGCGGAAAGCCGCCGGAATCTGGTCGCCGGAGACGCCTTATGAGACCAGATATTTCTCTGTGCTGTTGGGAGAAGAGGGAGAAATACTTGAGACAAAGACGGGGAATATTGCAGCCATTCAGGATGAGACTGCAGAAGCCTATGCGAGGACAGTTCTGGAAAAGGGAGGGATACAGGGATTCCGGGGATCTTACCGGTATAAGGTTGTGGAGGATGCAGATGGAACCAGAGTGATTTTTGTAGATTGTACCAGAGAAATGAACTCGTTTCATAGCTTTGTGATCACCAGCACAGCAGTATCCCTTCTGGGTCTGCTGCTTGTGCTGATTCTTGTAATACTGTTTTCCGGAAAAATATTCCACCCGGTACTCGAAAGCTATGAGAAGCAGAAACGGTTCATCACAGATGCCAGCCATGAACTGAAGACACCACTCACCATCATTGATGCCAATACAGAGGTACTGGAAATGATTCAGGGAGAGAGTGAGTGGACTGTAAGTATCCGCAAGCAGATTAAACGGCTCACTTATCTGGTTCAGCAGATGGTTGTCCTGACAAGAATGGACGAAGGTAACAGAACCGGTCCGATGATTGATTTTTCACTCTCCGATGCGGTGGAGGAAACAGCGGAGCTGTTTGCCGTGCCGTCCGGTTCGAGGGGAAAGAGTCTGAAACTTCAGATTGAAAAAGGAATTATCTGTCATGGAGATGAGGAGGCTGTGCGCCAACTAACGTCCCTGCTTCTGGATAATGCGGTAAAATATTCGGACAGAGAGGGGAATATTCAGGTCTTACTTCAGAAAAAAGGAAGGAAATCTATATTGAAGGTCATCAATACAGTGGAAAAAATCGAAAAAGGAAATCAGGATCTTCTGTTTGAAAGATTTTACCGGAGAGATGCCTCCAGAAGCTCCGATACCGGGGGCTCCGGTATCGGTCTGTCAATCGCCAAATCCATCGTAGAAGTGCACAATGGAAAAATACATGCATACAGCAGAAATGGGAAAAGTCTGGAGATCACAGTCGTACTGTAAGTTACTGTTGAAATGCAGCTATCCTGCCGGATGCCTGGTTCAGGCGCGTCGTTTCTTATTCAAAATATGGTTCAGGATGCCGCCGCCCACAATGATTACTAGCGCAATCGCGACAACTCTCTTGGCTGCTTCCTGCGGCATCTGGCTTTTCGGGCCGATGGATTCCGAATAGAAATGAAGCAAGTAGCTGATTTCATGCGGAGTTCCCATCGCGGTCGTGTCTGCGGTCACATGCATGGGATCATCCATCACAGCAATGGGGATGTGAAAGACAGAATTGCCTTCCTCCGCGTTTTCATTCAGGTATTTTTCTGTTCCGACGATCATGTAGTCATAGTTGGAACTGCTCCATTCGATACGGGCATATGCCTTTCCATTCTTCACTTCCAGAATTGTCGGTGAGAGTACACTGGATTTCCCGCTTCCGCCGGATAATTCCACTTCAATTCCATATTCACCGTCTTCTATATCAAGCGTCATGGCTTCCACAGGCTCCTGCGTCTGTGTTTCTGTACTTTCTTCTGTTATTCTTGCAGCTTCGGTATTTTCTGCATCCCATGCTTTCATCGCCAGTTCAATCGTATCATAATCAGGAAGTGTGACGAGCAGCGCATCCTCCGGAAGGCTTGAAGCATCAAACAAAATGGTGCGGTTGTACCATTGCTCCTTCCGCTTGCTGAATGCAGCGCAGTTCAGTCCTGTATCGAGGGATTTTACCGGAATCGTATACGTATACTTACCGTCCGCATCCTCTGTAAAATTGATATAACCGGAGCCGTCATCTGCCGCAGCTTCCTCAGCAGTTCCCATGAACAGCTTCAGATAACCTGCACCACTGAGCGTGATATCCGCACTCAAATTGCCATTGTCTGCGGTAAGCTCTGCCCTGATGATTTTGAACATGGAGGAGCTGGACTCCACTTCGATCGGATAAGTGCCGTCCTTCACATCAATTCCGTAGACAGGAAGCATACCGTATTTCCCGACAGCTTCTGCAGCCGTCTGTTCGTCTGCGGTAGCAACCTGATCATAGGAAATTCCATGGCTGTCCGCAGAATCGTTTTGGATACTGGCAGTCTTGTCCTGACTGTAAATAAGTTCACTTTCTTCCGCCAGTGCGGATGAGGTATATGGTGACAAAGTAAGGCTGCCTGCTACCAGTGCGGCGGCGATCAATTTGTTTTGCTTTTTCATTTTGCTTTTCATAATTAGTTATTCCTGTCAGTGATCTTTTTTATGAGTTCTGTGTATTGCGGTGCACTGTATCTGGCCGGTCGGCTGCAATTGTGACAGATATCTGACCAGTATAACAAAGTGTGAATAAAACTTTTATTCATGTATTATCTGTGCCGCAGCGGCATGGTTTGAAACATAAGTATAAATATAGCATATGGGACCGGCAAAGTAAAGACGAGGAGAATTGCTGCGTCATAATGTTATAATTGTTACTGTTCACGGGGTAGCTGTCCCGCGAGGTGTTCAGGTGCGGTTTCGCACCTGGAACCCGAGTTTTGAGGCGCGAAATCGCATGAAATGCGATTTGTGTGCATCGCGGAGCGTCGTTGCTGGTCAGACGGCTGCCATTCTGGCAGACGTGTGAACAGTAACTTATAATTCAGTCGGACGCCATGCAAGCCTCAGACCCATCCTTTCATTTTTAAGCATAGCTGAACTGTAACTTTATTGAAAATTATTTATTGGAATAGTATAATGGGAAGAAATCTGTTTGGCGGAAGGAAAGAAGTTTCAGAATATGATAGAGACAAGAAATTTAAAAAAGAAATTTGATGATTTTACGGCTGTCGATTCCCTGAATCTGAAAATAGAAACAGGAGAGTTTTTCGGGCTTCTTGGTCCGAATGGTGCGGGGAAGACGACAACGATCGGGATGCTGTCGACTCTGCTTCTGCCGACAGCCGGGGAGATTCTGATCGACGGCCAGCAGCTGACACGCAGCCGCCCGGACCTGAAGCGGAAGATCAGTGTGATTACGCAGGAATACTCCATGCGGCAGGATATGAATATGGATGAAATTATGGAATACCAGGGACGTCTGTATTTTATGCCGCGAAAGCAGATACGTGCGCGCACGGAAGAATTGCTGGAATTCTGCGGACTGATTGATTACCGGAAGCGAAGTGTCCGCAAGCTCTCAGGCGGAATGAAACGGAAGCTGATGGTCTGCCGTGCACTGCTCACTGAGCCGGAAATCCTTCTGCTGGACGAACCAACTGCAGGGATGGATCCCTTATCGAGAAGGCAGATGTGGAATCTTCTGCGGAAACTGAACGGGCAGAATCTGACGATCCTCCTGACGACTCATTATATCGAGGAAGCGCAGTCACTATGTGACCGTGTGGCTTTGATGGACAAAGGAAGGCTGGAGGAAGTCAATACACCGGCCGAATTTATTGAGAAGCTGGGTGCTTATGCAGTGGATGAGATGAATGCAGACGGGATACAGAGCCATTATTTTCATGACCGTGCAGAGGCGATTCAGTATCTTTCCGGGCTTCAGGGGAAATCCTCACTGCGTGATACGACTCTGGAGGATGTATTTCTGGAACGCGCAGGTAAGCATCTGACTCCGTCGTAGGGGGTCATCATTACGGATGGCATTTCCGGTGAAGCATGTGCAGATGTAAATGTGTACCTGAAGTTCAGGGTTTGTAGCGGAAAGCTCCAAGATATGAAATGGAAAATAATTATGGATTTTTGATTCAGCAGGAGATAGATTATGGGAATCATTACGATATTATGGGAAAAATGGGTAGAATTCCGTAGGGATTTCTACAAGATTACACTGGCTGCAATGGTGGCTCCTCTGATGTATCTGGTGGTATTCGGGCTTGGGATACAGACAACCTCTCATGGAGAGCCATATCTGAATTTCCTGATCCCCGGCGTTGTCGCACTGACGACGATGAACGGAAGCTTCAATGCAATTGCGCAGAATCTGAATGTGCAGAGACTTTATGAGAAGGCATTCGACCAGATTATGATTTCTCCAACGCCGCTCTGGCAGTTTGTCGTGGGGCAGATCGTGGGAGGAAGCATCCGCGGGTTGTATGCGGGTTGTATTATTCTGCTGCTTACTATGCCGATTGGAACAGGGCTGGTGTTCAATGGCTTTTCTTTCCTCGTGATGTTTTTGAATGGAGCTGTGTTCTCAGCAGTGGGAGTGGTGGTTTCATTTTTGGCCAAGAACCATGCCGATGTTCCAAGATTCTCGAACTATATTATCATGCCGATGGCATACCTCTGCAATACGTTTTTTTCGACGGACCGGATGCCGCGGGGACTGCGGGAATTCGTATCCGCCCTTCCGCTTTCACAGACGAGCGGGATGCTTAGGAATATTGCAGCAGGAGGAAGTGTGGAAATAGACGGGTTTTTGATTTTACTGATATATTTGGCAGTATTTACGGGGATTTCATTCTGGTTTATTTATAAAAAGAAGAATCTGTGATGGAAGCTATTTTTGACTAGATGAATAGAGCGTAATTTAATAAAGAAAGTATGAGAAATTCCGTCCGGAAAATTCTGACAACAGATTTTTGGACGGAATTTTTTCATCTTATGATCCGCATTCCTAATGGGCTTTTTATAGTTTTATCCGGTTTAAAGTTTGTATGTATTCTGGATGCATTGTGGCTCTCTGCTTTGCACCGCAAAACTCGGGATTCAGGTGTAAAAATGTATCGGAACTCCCTTTACCGGAGACGGTATCCTACACAAAAGGCGGGCAGGATAAATCCTCGCTGGACAGCTGCTCTGTGAACAGTAACACGAAAGATCTTTTAGCTAAAAAATACCAAGTGGCATACTTGACAAAATGCATCTTATATGATACCATAAATGCATCATATAAGATGCATTTCAAGAAAGAAATCTGACAGATGATGTTTCTAAAATAGCGATATTCATTCAGTTTTATTATTATCTCAGACATTTCAAAGAATCATAAATTCATTTATTCCCGCGAGCAACGGGCCAAGTAGCCATGCTTGCATGGATATTTGGCGACTGCCGCGAGGGTCAAATACACCGCTGCTTTGCAGCGTTGCAAGCTTGATTCCCGTTGCTTGCAGCGGGGTATTTGGCTTCACATGACAGGAGCAATTCATGTTTTTCCATATGATAGTGAGCAGGTAATTATATCAAAAAGAGGAATTTTGAGTGATATCAGCAGTGATGGTTTGTGGAAAACGATCTTATCAGTCTGCGGATGTAAGAGTAGAGCAGGAAATTTTTATGAAGCTTATGAACAGTGTCGGATAGGCTCGTGACCTTAATCATGAGATTGTGACAAAGCCGCAGGAGATTTTCTGTATGGAGGAGGGATAGAATGAAGTTTATGACTGCCGTTTGGAGTGATACGGGGATCCGCAAAAAGATCAATCAGGATTCAGTATTGCTTGAAATAGCTGATACAGATTTCGGTGAAATACTGTTCGCCGCAGTCTGTGATGGCATGGGTGGTCTTTCCATGGGAGAGATTGCAAGTGCAGCCATGGTTTCTGCACTGTCCGAATGGTTTGAGTACAGATTTCCTTCTGTTCTTGGTGAGGGCATTACTGCGGAAAAAATCCGGAGTGAATGGAAGAAGCTGCTGTTATCTGCAAATCAAAGGATTGCAGAGTATGGAGTCTTAAAAAATGCACAGCTTGGTACAACAGTAGCAGCACTTTTGATTGTGGATGGCAGCTTTTATATTATGAATGTGGGAGACAGCCGTATTTACCGGATTGAAAGCATGATAACGCAGATGACGAGAGACGACACATTTGTACAGAAAGAGATACAGGAGGGGAGGATGACAGAGGCGGAAGCACGGTGTCATCCGGGGAGAAATGTTCTTTTGCAGTGTGTGGGAGCCAGCAAGGATGTATCCCCGCAGTTTCTTTCAGGCAAGTGTGAATCGGACATTGTTTTCCTGATCTGCAGTGACGGATTTCGGAATGTGATTACGCAGGAGGAAATGTTTGCATATCTTCAGCCTCATGCGATGTGTTCCGAAGCGGTGATGAAACAGGCAGTGATTGAATTGACAGAATTGAATAAAGAAAGATTAGAGAGGGATAACATTACGGCTATGCTGATCCGGACTTGTCAGGAGGTGGAGAATGCTGCATGCGGGAACGGTGATTGATGGGAAATATAAAATACTGAGCCAAATTGGTCAGGGAGGAATGAGTATCGTCTATATGGCAATCAATGAACGGGCCAATAAAACATGGGCGGTGAAGGAAATACGGAGGGAAGGTGTGCAGGACTATGAGGTGGTTAGGCAGGGACTGAAGGTTGAGACTGAACTTCTCAAACGACTGAAGCATCCGAATCTTCCCAGTATTGTAGATGTGATTGAAGACGAAAATACGTTTTTAATTGTAATGGATTATATCGAGGGAAAGACGCTGAACTATACATTAAGGGAATTCGGTGCGCAGCGACAGGAGGATGTGATCGGCTGGGCCAGACAGCTCTGTGATGTGTTGGAGTATCTGCATTCGAAAGAGCCTGCGATCATTTACCGTGATATGAAGCCGTCCAATATCATGCTGAAGCCGGATGGAACAGTGATGCTGATTGATTTTGGAATCGCGCGCGAATACAAGAGAGATCATACGGCAGATACGGCCTATCTCGGGACAAGGGGCTATGCGGCACCGGAGCAGTACGGAGGGAAGGGCCAGACAGATGCCAGAACAGACATTTATTGTCTTGGTGCTACGATGTATCATCTGTTGACGGGACATAATCCCGGAGAACCGCCGTACCGAATGTATCCGATCCGTTACTGGAAGCAGGAGCTTTCTTCCGGATTGGAGAAGATCATTTTGAAATGTACGCAGGAGAATCCGGAGGAGCGTTTTCAATCATGCTCCGAACTGAGATATGCATTGAATCACTATCATGAACTGGATCTGGAATACCGGAAACAGCAGGGGAGACGTTTTGCGCTGTTTGCAGCATCTGTTTTACTTACAGTATTGATGGCATCAGGCGCGGTGGGTTTCCATATGGCCGAGAAGCAGATACGTCAGAGGAATTATGATCAATATCTGGCAGATGCACGCATGGCAGAGGATGAGGAGGAACGGTTTGCCTGCTATATGCAGGCGATTACGCTGAGACCTTCGGATGAAACGGCATATTGCAGGGTATTGGAAGAATTTCTGATGGACAGTGATTTCTCAGCAGAGGAGCAGAGAAAATTCCGGGAAATGCTGGGGGATTCCGATGGAGATGGAAAGACAAACCGGTCACAGCTAAGGACGAATCGTCCGGGATACCATCAGTTTTGCAGAGAAGCTGCGATGGCGTACTTTTATTATATTGAAAATGGACAGAAGGAAGCAGCGCTGGAGTGGCTGCAGGAAATCCAGAATTCCCGTTATCTGAAGGAAGCTGACCTCGTACGGGTGAAGCTTCTTTACCAAATAGCCTCTTACTATCAAAGTCTTGATACTGTCAATCTGGCAGGAGATGCAAAAAAGTCTTATCGGGAATACTGGAAGGATTTGATGGCTCTGACGACCGAAAATATTACTTCTCAGGATAATGCGATGACAGCTCTGGTTGTTTACCGCGAGGTGGTGAATCAGATTTATTTGCATTGTGTCCATTTCAGAAACGACGGGGTTGCAGAACAAGAACTTACAGATGCATTGGATCGTATCGATGACCGGATAAAAAATGAAGTGACACCGGTGATTCAGAAGGAGACAGTCAGTGATATGAGAATATTGCTTGAAAATATAAAGCAGGAAGCAGAAGAATTGATGGACAGCATCCGGACACAGATGTTCTGTACCGTTTATGAGCAGGGAACAGAATAGTGCAGTTTCCGGATAAGGACCGACGGGGAGATTTGCAGTATGAAAGATATCATTTTTTGGTACCATACAGGCTTTCAGATTTGTGTTATATGCAGCGGATACTTTCTGTTTTGTTCTGTCTGGTTGTTTTTCCGGTTCGATATCATGAAAATAATGACAGACAGAACCGGGCGTGCAGTGGAAAAAAGCATCCGCAGGATGGAGAAAAATTCTGTTCCAGAGCAGAGGGAGAGTCTGTCTTCGCATACGGATATGTTGAAAGTAAATGCAGCAGATATGGATTTGACCGGAAAAAGCATTGAAAATAAGAAAATAGAAGCGCTCACTGCATGCTTATCAGTCAGATTTCAGGTGATGAAGCGAGTGATTCTTATTCATACAGATGAGCAGATTGAAGATTAAAAGCGAAAGTTGAAGAACGGATTGGACTCGTAAGGAAGGTTTGATCAGAAAGGACAGAAGGAAAAGTGCAGAGAAAATTACCAAAAAGGAATAGACATGTTCAAAGGAACATAAGTTTAAGTTTTATTTTATTTATTGTTGTCTTATGCCATTTCCAGATCATGTATGCGGAACATGAAGAGCCTGAATATATAATGAAAGAAGCTCTGGAAGAGGAAGAAGAGACGGAAAAAACAGAAAGAGATGAAAACTCAAAAGAAGCAGAAAGATCAGAAAAAACAGGAGCATTGAAGGTTTCTAAAGAAGAGAAGGAGTATGAAGAAGAGCAGGAAGGAATCAACAAATCAGAAGAAAAATGTGGATTTGAAGAAAATCAGGAAAAGATAAAAGGATCGGAAAAAATAGAGAAGCCTGCAGAGGAAAGAGGGGAAACAGAGATAGCGGAAGTGGAGAAAAGGTCTGGGGATGAGGTTCAGGAAAATGAAGAAGATCAGAAAGAAACAGAGATCCTCGATGTGGAAAATCAGGAAGGCGAAAGCACGGAAAAGGTGAAAGAAACTGGGAATGAAACTCAGGGAAATGCAGAAGCCCAGAAAGAAGTGGAGAAGCCTGATGAGAAAAGTCAGAGCAGCGAAAGTCTGGAAATGGTGAATGAGTCTGGGAATGAGACTCAGGGAAATCAGGAAAAAACGGAGAAGCCTGATGGGAAAAATCAAAGAAGCGAAAGCCTGAAAGCGGAGGGGAAGACCGGAGATGCTGGTCAAGGAGGCGCAGCCGGTCAGGAAGAAAGGAAAGAACTGGAAGGAGAAATCCAGAGCGGCACAGCAGCAGAAAAACAGCAGGACTTTGAAGAACAAGAAAATACAGAAGGCCATGAAAAGATAGAAATGGA
>JAUNGL010000072.1 GCA_030524665.1 Lachnospiraceae bacterium
CAAGCAGCCAAACCCCGGATTCCCGGCGTCCGTTCGTAATTAACTAAACACGAATTGATTTAAAATAGAATTTTAGAGATAAAATAAAGATTTCTGTGGTATCATATTCTGTAACAAATACATTTGGCAGCTGCCCAACCAGCAATTGCCTTACAAATACAACAAATCACTGCGGCATCTATCCTGCCGCCCGGAGTTTCTGATGCGTATTTTATTAATTGAAGATGACCGGATGCTCTGCCATTCGCTTGCCCTGCAGCTTGAAAAGCAGAACATCTCTGTTGATATGTGCCATGACGGCGAAAATGGACTGTATTATATAAGAGAAAAAGCACATGATCTGATTCTGCTTGACCGAATGCTTCCCGGAATGGACGGGATGCAGATTCTCAGAACCATGCGCAGAGAGCAGATCATTACTCCTGTGATCTTTCTGACCGCGCTTGGGAGCCTTGAAGAGAGAATTACGGGACTGGACTGCGGAGCTGATGATTATATCGTTAAGCCTTTTGCCTTTGAAGAACTGATGGCAAGAATCCGCTGTGTCTGCCGGCGTCCCAGAGATCTTACCGAAGGTACCACTCAGATGATCGGGGATCTCACCTGGTCTCCGGAACAGAACCAGCTTTCCTGCGGCATGAATACGTGCACTCTGTCCAAAAGAGAAGGTGAACTGCTCACATTATTTCTGAATCATCCGGGACAGACGCTTCCGCGTGCTACAATCCTGCTGCGGGTCTGGGGGCCGGATTCAGAGATTGAAGATGGAAATCTCGACAATTACATTCATTTCCTGCGCCGCCGTCTGAAATCAGTACGCAGTACTATGGCACTGAAAACGATACGCGGTGTCGGATACCGCCTTGAGACGCCTGAGTCTTGAAAATGATCTTTCTGCTGCGGGCCGACAGGACTATAAACAACCGAAACAGCAAATCTCATATCGGGAGGAATTTCTATGCTTCATCGTCTCCATCTGCAATTGACGTTTTTCTGTACATTGGTTACCGGCTTGATTCTGGCTGCCCTGTCCGTAATCTGCCTTTTTATCTCCGAGTCAGGGCTGAAGCAGCAGAATTATGCTTCTTTTTTATCCAATACATATACACTGTATCAACAGTTTGAATACGACAGTATATTTTCTCATCAGCGCATTCTGCAATTATCCCACAGCTATGATGTTTCCATACGCCTGACTGACAATGGAACACCGCTGTTCTTCCAGCAGCTGTCTGAAGAACCGGAGCTGTCTGACCTGTTTTCACAAGCTGCTGACACCGCAGCCGCCGAATACGGATTAAATATTATGGATGGAACAGGACTTCGTTCTCTCACAGAACATCATGATTTTACACTTCGGGATGCGAAAGGACGTACAGTATATGCTTCTGCTGCACTGATTCCAAAATCCTCCGGATACCTTGGTGCGATTATCCTGCATCCGGTAACTGCACTGAACGCGCGTATCAATCATCAACGTATTTTTTTCGCACTTGTTGATGCTGTCGGATTATTTCTTCTGTTTCTGTTTTCCTGGTATTTTACGGCTAAAATGCTCCAGCCAATCGAAAACAACCGCAGGAAGCAGACGCAGTTCATCGCTGCTGCTTCACATGAACTGCGCTCCCCGCTGACGGTTATGCTAAGCTGTCTCTCTGCAGTCAGAAACGGCATTGCTCCCAATCCTGATTCTTATCTGGACACCGTCGAAACAGAAGGCCGCCGGATGTCCTGCCTCATCAGTGATATGCTTCTGCTCGCCAATGCAGACAATCACACCTGGACAATGCACCCGTGCCCCGTAGAACTGGACACACTTCTTTTGCAGGTATGGGAATCCTTTGAACCGCTTGCACGCTCCTTCCATCTCGGATGGGATATCCGGCTCCCGGATGACTGTCTGCCGCCCTGCGTCTGCGATGGAGAGCGGATTACACAGGTATTGTCCATCCTGATTGATAATGCATTCAGCTATACACCCTCCGGCGGGAAAATCATGCTGTCACTTTCATATGACAAAGCTTCCTTCCGCATCTGTGTAAGTGATAACGGGCCTGGAATTCCCGATGAGCAAAAGGAGTCTGTTTTTGAACGTTTCCACCGTCTGGATTCTTCCAGAAAGGACAAGTCCCACTTCGGGCTGGGACTCAGCATTGCGAAAGAAATTATGGTTCTGCATAAAGGTTCCCTGATTCTGGAAGACACACCGGGAGGCGGAGCTACCTTTCGTATCGTACTCCCCGCCTCCTGTGAGTAAATATACTATGAGAAGAAAACCGCTTCTCATAGCGCTCCAGAATCTGACGATTCTGTTGCTATCGTATCGGGTGAAATCCCGCAAGCGCGATTTCCTTCCGATACGATATATTATTTCTTCATATTTGCAAACTTCGTGAATCTTGGCAGCCATGCCAGTTCTACAGTTCCGATCGGGCCGTTTCTCTGTTTTGCGATGATGACTTCCGCTACGTCCTTTTTCTCAGAATCATGGTTGTAATAATCATCACGGTATAAAAACATCACGACATCGGCATCCTGCTCGATTGCTCCTGATTCACGCAGGTCGGAAAGCATCGGGCGGTGATCCGGACGCTGTTCTACGGCACGCGATAACTGTGAAAGTGCCACAACAGGTACCTGTAGCTCCCGGGCAATCTCCTTCAGGGAACGGGATATCTCTGAAATCTCCTGCTGTCGGGACTCCGAGCGCCTGCTGCTGCCCTGCATCAACTGAAGATAGTCGATCATAATAATTCCCAGATTGTGTTCCAGCTTGAACTTCCTGCATTTGCTTCGCAGCTCACTGACTGAGATGCCCGGTGTATCATCAATAATCAGGTTGGACCGTCCGATCACACCTGCGGCTTCGATCAGACTTGCCCAGTCGTTATCACTCAGATTACCCGTCCGAAGAAGCTGAGAATCTACTCTTGATTCCAATGCAAACAATCGGTTCACCAGCTGTTCCTTTGACATTTCCAGACTGAAGATTGCCACTGTTTCATTGCTGCGAAACGCCATATATTCCGCAATATTCAGCACAAATGCCGTCTTGCCCATAGACGGACGCGCTGCAATCAGAATCAGGTCTGATGGCTGGAAACCGGATGTCTTGTAGTCGAGATCAATAAATCCGGTTGCCATCCCCGTAACACTGCCCTTCATACGGCTCGCCGCCTCTATTTTATCGAGTGCATTCAGCACAACCTCTTTAATCGGAACAAATTCATCATTCGTCCTGCGCTGAAGAACCTGGAAAATCTTCTTTTCCGTATCTTCGAGAATATCCTCCACCCGGTCCTTTCCGGCATAACAGGCTGCCGCGATTTCCTCATTTACATGGATCAGACGCCGCATAAGCGCCTTCTCTGAAACAATCTCGGCATAATATCTGACATTCACAGAAGTCGGCACTGTGGCAATCATATCCCGTACAAATTCCAGGCTGCTAATCTCCGGAGGGACGTCCTTTTCACGCAGACGGTTCTGCAGTGTAATCAGATCCACAGGCTTTCCCTCCGTATACAATTCTGTCATCGTCTCAAACAGAATCCCATACTGCTTCTGGTAAAAATCCTCCGCGCTCAGAATCTCTGATGCCACAGTGATCGCATCCCGATCCATAATCATCGCGCCGACTACCGACTGCTCCGCTTCCACACTATGCGGCATAATTCTCTTGATTAATGCTTCCTCCACACTGTTCTCCTCATCTCCAAAGCTTTTGCCCAACAGTTCAACTACATGCAGGAGCTGTACCAGCACGAATAGCCTGCACACAGCTCCATCCTACAAAGAAAACAGCCCGTGTCTCACACGAGCTGTCTCACTCTTCACTTCGCTCTATGCTTCCACTACATGCACGTTCACTTCTGTCGTCACTTTCGCATGGAGCTTCACCGGTACGATTGTCACACCAAGTGTCTTTACCGGGGACGCAAGCTGGATCTTTTTCTTATCCACTTCGTATCCAAGCTGTGCCTTCAGTGCCTCTGCGATTTCCTTCGTGGACACAGATCCGAATACGCGGCCGCCTTCTCCGGTCTTGACTGCAATCTTTACTGTTTTTCCTTTCATTTCCTCACCGAGCGCCTTAGCCGCTGCAAGTGTCTCCTGCGCTACCTTCTCAGCATTCGCCTTCTGGAGCTTCAGATCATTCATATTCTTTCCGGTTGCTTCCTTGCCCTGCCCCTTTTTCAGCAGTACATTTCTTGCATATCCATCGCTTACCTCTACGACTTCACCCTTTTTTCCTACGCTCTTTACGTCTTCCAGCAAAATAACCTTCATACTATATCGCTCCTTCTTCCGTCATCTGTGTTAATACATCCTTCAGCTTCGCACGCGCTTCCGCGATGGTCACTCCCGGAAGCTGCGCTCCCGCAATGTTCATATGTCCACCACCGCCAAGCCGTTCCATGATGATCTGCACATTCACCTCATCAATCGCACGCGCACTGATAAAAATCTTTTTATTAAATTCAGTCAGAACGAATGATGCCTTCACTCCGATAATATTCAGCAGTTCATTCGCCGCCTGCGCACCTACCACAGTCGGGCTTTCCAATCCCTCTGCCGGGCAAACGCTTATGGCATAGACTCCCATGAATGCTTCCGCATGCCGTACAGCTTCTGCTCTTGCCTTATATGTGTCCATATCATTCCGGAATGCCTTGCGCACTCTCGTCACATCAGCACCGTATTTTCTCAGGAAGGCAGCAGCCTCAAAGGTACGGCTTCCCGTCTTTGCAACAAAATTGTTCGTGTCTATTACAATACCTGCATAAATACAGTCCGCCTCATACGGCTTCAGCTTGATGCCGTCATCATAATACTGGAGAATCTCCGCCACCATCTCACATGCAGAAGATGCGGACGGTTCAATATACGACAAAGACGCATGCTCAATCTTCTCCGTGGTCTGCCTGTGATGATCCAGCACCACCACCGTCTTCGTCAGATAAAGAATCTCCTCACATTCTGCCATACTCGGCCGGTTCGTATCCACTACCACAACGACAGTATTCTGATTCGTCATCTCTACCGCCTGAGCATGAGTAATAAACAGGTCATCCTCATAATCCCCGGTACTCTTCAGAATATTGACCCAGGGACGGATACTGCTGTTCAGATCGCCAAGTACGATATGGGCACGTTTCCCGGCCTGCATTGCCGCGCGGCACACACCAACGCTTGCTCCAAGCGAATCGATATCCGTAATTTTATGTCCCATGACAATGACACGGTCACGGGAACTGATCATTTCACGCAGTGCCTGTGCCTTGACACGGGCACGGACTCTCGTATTCTTCTCCGCACGCTGTGTCTTGCCTCCGTAAAACTGAATCTTGTCGCCTTCCTTGACTACCACCTGGTCTCCGCCTCGCGCAAGTGCCATTTCCATCGCACCGCGTGCTGCCTCGCTGTCCTGACAGTAGCCACCATTCTCCACCCCGATTCCAATACTGATCGTAACGTGGATAGAATTTCCGATATTGACCGTCTTTACATCTTCCAATACGGAGAAACGGTCCGCTTCCATCTGGTCGAGTCCCCTGCGGTTCATCACCAGAAGGTATTTATCTTTCTCAAGCTTCTTGCAGATTCCTCCGACGGAACCCACGTATTTTGTGATTCTTCGATCCACAAGGGCCTCCAGCATCGACCGCCGGACATCCTCCACGCTCTCCATCGCTTCCTCGTAATTGTCCATATACAGAAGTCCCACCACCTGTTTCTGGTCATGGTTCTCCTTCATGTAATGACTTAGTTCCGTGATATCGAAGAAATTAAGAGCAATGATACAGCTTCCTTCCAGAAGTTTCTCTGCGATTTCTGTTTCATCCAGAAGCTCATCCAGAAAAATCCGATGCATGCAGACACGGAATTTCCGTTCCTGAAACGAGATCTCCACGGATGTCTCCTCATCTCCCTCAGGAAACAGAGACGCATCAAAACCCGGTATCAGATTGCTGATATTCTTATGGTAATGCTCTCCCTTTTTCGTCAGCTCTGCCATCCGGCTGTTCATCCAAAGCATCCGGCCATCCGGATCCGCAAGTCCATAAGGAATCGCAAATTCCTGCAGCATCTGCTTCTGGACTCCTCCATACCGGTTCGCAAACTCTATCAGCTCCTGCAGCACCTTCGGTTTGTAATACAAATCAATCCCCAGAAGAATCAGATAAAGTACTGCTGAAAATCCTGCAACGACACATCCCGCCAGCGTATCAATATAAAAAATAATTGCTGTCAATCCCAGCAAAAACATCAGTATCAAAACACACCAGTACCAATGACGCATCAGATTTCCGCCGTATCTCACCTGCTGCTTACTCAACTTTTTGCCATCATTCATCCTGTTCTCCCTTTCCACTCCCCATCTTATATTTTATCATAAAACAGAGGTTTGGGGAAGTGTTTTATCAATCATTTCCTGATGTTCCTTTATCTTCCTCAATCATATTGCGGATTCTCTGCATTTCATTATCCAGACCCGAGATAACATCCGCACACCTACGCAGCTTTTCCATGATTTCCGCTTCATTTTCCAGATCCTTTTTATAGCGCAGCTTGTGGTCCACACTCGCCCAGAAATCCATTGCAATCGTGCGGAACTGTACTTCCACCCGTACCGGAGTCTTTCCTTCTTCCAGAAATACAGGAACCTCAAGAATCAGATGCAGACTGCGGTAACCGTTTGGTTTCGGATTTTTGATATAATCCTTCACCCTCAGCAGCCGGACATCATCCTGATGCACAAGCAGATCTGCCAGATGGTAAATATCCTCCTGAAAGGAACATACTACCCGGATACCTGCTACATCATTCAGGTTCTCCTCAATCTCCTGTTCCAATGACCCCTCACTAATTGGGATCCCTCGCCGTTTCAGCTTTTCCATAATGCTGATCGGGCTTTTCAGACGGCTTTTGATGGATTCAAACGGATTGCGGTCATATTGACTTGAGAACTCCTCATTCAATACCTTCAGTTTCGTCTCCACTTCCATGATGGCACAGCGATATTTACTCATCAGCGCTGTATATTTTTTTCCGGTTTCCAGCAGCTTCACATACTGGAATTCCGTCAGATTCTCAAACAGTTTCTCCACAGCCTTATCTCCTTTCTGCCGAATTCCTCCATCATCCAAGCAGCTCCAGAAGTTCTTCTTTTGTAAAGCTGCCTCCATCGAGTCCTGCTCCACCGAGCACCTGATCGGCGAGTTCATGCTTTTTCTCCTGAAGCTTCGTGATACTCTCCTCAATAGTCCCTTTTACAATTAATTTATAAACATTAACAACATTTTCCTGCCCAATCCGGTGTGCGCGATCAGTCGCCTGATTCTGCACTGCAAGATTCCACCACGGGTCATAATGGATCACGATATCCGCAGCGGTCAGATTCAGCCCGGTCCCCCCTGCTTTCAGCGAAATGCAGAACACCTGTGTCTCATCCTTCTGAAAAGCTTCCACAAGTTCCTTCCTCTTCTCGCGGCTCGTTGACCCGGTCAGTACATAATAAGATATCTGCTCTTCCTTCAGGCACTGCTGCAGATGCTCCAGCATCGAGGTAAACTGAGAAAACAGCAGAATCTTGTGTCCTCCGCTGACTGCATTTTTGATCAGATCAATACACACCTCGGTCTTCGAAGAATTTCCCCGATAGCCTTCAAACAGCAGGGACGGGTCACAGCAGATCTGCCGCAGCTTTGTAAGCTCAGACAGAATCTGGATTTTGGATCTGTTGAATTCCTCCTCCGTATTCTTATCCAGCAGAATGCGGAGACGCTTGACATGCGCATCGTAAAGCGACTGCTGTTCTCCCTCCAGCCGGGCAAAGACCTTCTCCTCCAGCTTGTCCGGAAGGTCGGTCAGCACATCCTTCTTCAGACGGCGCAGAACAAACGGGCGAATCATCTTCTGGAGCCGCTGCATTGCCGCTTCATCCTGATGCTGCAGCACCGGTGCCTCAAGCTCTTCCCTGAAACGCTGGTATCCGTACAAAAATCCAGGCATCAGAAAATCAAAAATACTCCACAGCTCACTGAGCCGGTTTTCGATCGGAGTTCCGGTCAGAGCCAGACGAAAGCCCGACGCAATCTGCTTCACCGCCTTAGCCGCCTGCGTATTATGATTCTTGATGTATTGTGCCTCATCAATAATCTGACAGAAAAACTTCATTCCTTCATACTGTTTTAGATCCCGTTTCAGCAGGTCGTAAGAGGTCAGTAGGATTTCCCCCTCCCCCGCTTCTTTTATCGCTTTCTTCCGCTCTGCAGCACTTCCTGTCACCATGCGCACGGAAAGCTTAGGGGCAAACCGTTCAAACTCGGATTTCCAGTTAAATACAAGAGAAGCCGGACAAATGATCAGGCACCTG
This sequence comes from Lachnospiraceae bacterium, assembly GCA_030524665.1. GTDB lineage: Bacteria > Bacillota > Clostridia > Lachnospirales > Lachnospiraceae > Choladousia. The sequence goes on from JAUNGL010000072.1 coordinate 8,381, forward strand.
CGGTTCTTCCCTGTTTCCTTCCCTTCATCATTTCCAATCAGACCAGCCTCCTGCTGCTCTGACAAGAGAAAAGCAATCACCTGCAGTGTCTTTCCAAGTCCCATATCATCTGCCAGAATTCCTCCGAAGCCATTCTGGCAAAGTGTCTTGATCCAGAGGAAGCCCCGTTTCTGATATTCCCTGAGAACCTGTGTGAGCTCCTCCGGAACCTCGAAATCATTATCCTCCACAGTCTTCATATCACGGATCAGCGCACGGAATGCACGATTTCTTTCTACCGGGACAGACTGGCTCTGGCGCAGCTCACCATCCAGATAAAGCGCACGGTATTTCGGCAGCTCTACCTTTTCCTTTTTCATCTGCGCAGGCGTCAGGTTCAGCCCCTGCTGCAGCTCCAGAAGGGTAGAAATTCCTTCATCCTCCATATTGACAAAATCACCGTTCTTCAGACGGTAAAATTTCTTTTTCCTGTTATAGCGGGACAGAATCTCAATCAATTCTTCCCTTGTCATATCCTCAGAAGTCATCTGCAGCTCAAGCCAGTCCCCGTTTACAGACAGGCCGACCGCTACCTTCGGCGCAGACGTCACCCGGATACGTTTAAGCGCATCCGAGACAAACACCTCTCCAAGTTTCTGGAATTTCGGTATTCCATAGACCAGCAGATCATAGAGACGATCCTCATCCTCCGCGAGCACCATTACCTGCTCCTTCTCATCATAAGCATTACAGTAGGAAGATACCACTTTTCCCACTTCAGTCTCCTGGATGATATCCCGTGACAACTCCGGAGGTGTTTTCGCATAGACATTATATTTCTGTTCTCCGTATACGGCGAGCACCTTGCATGTCACAAACTGCTTCTGAGGTGCATCGAGATAAATCTCAAAAGACACTGGAAGCACACCGTACGCGGTCTCATCAAAATCCTTCCTTACACATTCATACTGCTGTTCCAAAAGTGGAAGAAGCTCCCTGCAGAATACCGGGACGTCCGCTTTGGCAATATATACCTTCCGGTCGGGAATTTCCGCCATACAGGACAGGAATCCGCTGATTGACTCCAGCTCCTCTCTTGGAATACGATAGACCAGTCCATTCAGGAAATAAATATAATACCGGCTGCCAACATATCCGTTCAATTCATTGATACTGACCTCAATTCCATCCTTTTTCCCGCAGATTTCCATCGTTCTTGGAAGCTTTTCATTTGTCAGGTACCACATACGTTCCCCGGTTTCCTGAATATTTCCTATGAATCCGCGCTCTCCGAGCGCATCCAGAAAATTCTCCAGATCGGCTGTTCCCAACGGCATATGGCGCAGTTCCTGCTGCGAGCTTTCAAATCCATAATAAGATCTGTACGACGTATACTGAAATCTCGATTGATTCTGCTCCGTCCAATTCATTACAAATTTTACAAGCATGACAGATCCCGGCTCAAATGCCTCCGTTGTATGCAGAAACCTGAGCTTCTGCCCATAAGCATAATCCTCCTGATTTGCAATCCTTCTGGCAAGAGCAAAAACATCCTTCACGACATATTTTTGCTTAATCCCTATCTTAAATTCCAGATGAATTCCCACTCCTGCACACTCCAGATATGGATCCAAAGCTACCTGTCCGCGTACATCGTTCTGAATCCGGGAAATTCTTCGATTCACCTGTGCAGTCAGCAGATTCTGCATCACCGGAGTCGTCTGTCTTGCGGCCCCCGTATTTCCTTTTCTCCGGCCGTTTGTTTCGCCCTGTCTGTTTCCGCCTCTCCCTCCTGCATTGCTGTTTCCAAACATGGATATCTGCCCCGATTCATGATTCTCCGCAATTTTCTGCAGATTCTCTTCCGGCAATCCCAGCATGCGCATCAGCTCAAGCAGCGCCTGCTGGCCAAATTTCTCCTGCTGTTTTCCTGATCTTCTATTCACTCCTGTGTCATCATAACCGTTCGTTTTCTGAAAATCCAGATATTTCAACGCCACGGCCACGCAATGCTTGCAGATGCCGCTGTAACTGTAAAACGCCGGACAGGAACAGTAAGACTCTGTCATAGTATCCCGTATTCTGTTATATTTCAGTTCCACCTCATACCGTTTGCGCCCGCTTCCCTTTACGTCCGCCCGAACGAAGTCCACATCTTCCTCATCCACATCTTCCTCAACAGAGAAATCATATACCTTTGCACTCAGGTATAAATCCTCTCCCCGTTCATAAGTAGAAGCACCCGCCATCCTGCGGATATCCGTTTTCTTTATCATACTCGTATTCCTCTTTAGGCCCAATCCAGTTCCGTTTTTGTTACCTATATGCACTGTAACACGCTTCCCAATGCACAGAACTTTACTCCTGCTCCACCGTAATCTTCGAATTCATGTCATAAAATCCGACTGTATTTTTCGTTGAAATCACGGTCAGGCTGCACGCATCATACAGTCGATGATACACAACGAACTCTCCGTCACGATATCCGGTAAGTCCGAATGAAATCAGATATTCTCCACCCTGCAGATCTACATTCTGCTCATAAGTGACCACATTAATCTCTCCCGCCTTTCTCGGCGGGACTGCAATCCGTTCAAACATCGTATTCGTTCCTGTAATCTCCGTTCCCCTCATATCCTTGATCGTATAAGCAAATATCGGGTCTTCAATGGCCTGATTAAAACGCACACGGACCTTCATCGTCAGCTTCGTCCCTTTTTCAATCGCATTCGTTGGTATGCCTTTTTCATCCAGAAGCTGAAATCCCAGCATTTCCGCACGCTTATCCCCATACTCAAGCGCGCCCGGATTCATCTCAAACGGTGTAATCCAATGCACTTTCGTCTGATCCGTCTCTGATTCCATACCCTTTCCCGATCTGGCAGCGGATTTTATTCCACTGATATTTTGTTTCTCAGATAAATGCTTTCTTTCCTGAGTTCCTCCATCTTCCGCTGTTTTGGCGCTATCCTTTCCATTCTCCTGCGGACTCTTCTTTTCATCCGATACACCTGCTGCCTTTCCGGAATTTTCTTTTTCTTCGCCTGTTCCATTCTGCTGCCCGGATATCTCAGGTTCCTGATGGACAAGCACACGCTTGTACAAATCCACCATCGCCTTCGGTGCTCCCTCGGCCAGCTTTGTACCGTGATCCAGCAAGACTACCCGGTCACAATATTTACTGATACTTCCGAGATCATGGCTGACAAAGAGAATCGTCTTCCCTTCCTTCTTGAACTCTTCAAACTTCCGATAGCATTTCGCCTGAAAAAAAACATCACCAACTGAGAGCGCCTCATCAACGATCAGAATCTCAGGATCAATATTGATCGCCACCGCAAAAGCCAGCCGTACAAACATACCGCTGGAATACGTCTTAACCGGCTGGTGAACAAAAGCTCCGATATCGGCAAATGAAAGGATACTGTCCATTCGCGCTTCAATCTCCTCATCGGAAAACCCCATCATCGTACCGTTCAGATAAATATTTTCAATACCGGAATACTCCATATTGAATCCGGCCCCAAGCTCCAGAAGCGCTGAAATCCTTCCGTCTGTCACGACTCTTCCGCTCGTCGGATTCAGTACTCCGGTAATAATCTTCAGAATTGTTGATTTGCCGGCACCATTTGTCCCAATAATACCGACGGTTTCCCCCTTCTTGATATCAAAACTGATATCCGACAGTGCATAATGCTCCCGGTAGCACTTCTTTCTGGTAAGACCGAGACTTTCTTTCAAACGGTCCGAGGGTTTATCGTACAGTTTATACATTTTACTCAGATTCTCTATCCTGATTGCCGTTCCCTTTTCCACTTCTATCCTCCGAATCCCATATTTGTTTCGCACAAATTCCGCGGAATGCTTCATCTTCAGTCCACACAGCTGTCGTCTGCCTGTCATTCCGATACAGTCATAAACTTACAGCACATCCGCAAAGTGCACCCTCAGCCGTCCGAACACCCATCTGCCGAACCACAACGCAGCAAAAGTAAAACACCAGAAATACAGGGTCCATAATGGGCGTTCCCAGAACCAGTGCTTATTGATAAATGCATCCCTGTACCCTGTCACAACATAATACACCGGATTCAGTTTCAGGATATTCCAGATTACTCTGTGATTGACTAACTTATCCTCTGCAATCCACATGATTGGGGTCATCCAGATGCCAACCTGCAATGCAATATTGATCATCTGTGACAAATCACGGAAAAAAACGACTACTGAGCATGTCACGTAGCAAAGTCCCAGTATCAATATCGCCAGCCCGCCAGAATAGTAAAAAATCTGAAGATAATACAGATCAGGGAAATGTCCGTACAGCATGTACATCACAATGATAAAACATACGAAAAATATGTGCACAAACATTGCCGATATAATCTTTACAACCGGCAAAACACTGATTTTAAATACCACTTTTTTCACGAGATAGCTGTATTCCAGCATGGAATTGGTTCCTCCGGTCAATGCATCCTGAAAAAAGAACCACGGCACAATTCCTGCCACCAGATACAGCAGAAACGGCACAGAAAGGGCTTCTTTGGCATTCGGATCGCGAAAACCGATTTCAAATACGAACCAATAGACCAGCACAGTCACAACCGGTTGAATAAATGCCCAGATAATCCCAAGATAAGAACCGGCAAACTTCGTCCTGAAATCATTCTTTGCAAGCTTCAGCACCATTTTCCGGTTCTTCCGAAATTCTTCCGGTATATTTGACAGATGATTCATCCCGCCTTGTCTCCTTCTCTCCTTTGTTTCCTCGGGGTTTTTGACTAATACCGGAGCATGTCATGCAACCACGCTCCGGTATCATTATTTCGTATCTTCTATTCAATATCAGCCTGCAAAACCTGTTTCTGTCCAATCCATCCGTCTTGCAGGGGCTTATTTGTACATTTCCTCGTAATACTTCTGATAATCACCGCTTGTCACATGCTCCATCCACTCTTCATTCTCAAAGAACCACTGGATCGTGCGGCGGATACCCTCTTCGAACATTGTCTCCGGCTCCCAGCCTACCTCGGCCCGGATCTTGTCCGGGGCAATCGCGTATCTTCTGTCATGTCCCTTACGGTCCGTCACATATGTAATCAGGTTTTCGCTGACAAGTGCCTTGCGCGGGTCATCATCCGGCAGCATTTGCTGAAGCGTATCCAGAATAATGTGAATAATCTGGATATTCTGCTTCTCATTGTGCCCGCCGATATTGTACGTCTCAAACAGCCGTCCTTTTTCCTGAACCATATCAATTCCCTTGGCATGGTCTTCCACATAGAGCCAGTCACGCACATTCTTGCCGTCCCCGTATACCGGAAGCTTCTTTCCATGCAGTGCATTGTTGATAATCAGCGGAATCAGCTTCTCCGGAAACTGGTACGGACCATAGTTATTACTGCAGTTTGTAATATTCGCCGGGAAATGATACGTATCCATATAAGACTTCACCAGCATATCAGAAGATGCCTTGCTTGCAGAATACGGACTGTGCGGTGCATACGGTGTGGTCTCATAGAAGTATTCCCCTTCCTCCTCCAGAGAACCGTATACTTCATCTGTGGATACATGAAGAAACTTCTTGTCTTCCTTAAAAGTACCGTCCGGCAGCTCCCAGGCAGCCTTCGCTGCATTCAGCATAACCAGCGTCCCCAGTACATTTGTCTTGACAAACACCTCCGGATTGCGGATGCTGCGGTCTACGTGACTCTCTGCCGCGAAGTGTACCACACGGTCAATCTCATTCTCATCAAAAATACGGTTGATCGCATCTGCATCACAGATGTCAGCTCGAATAAATGTATAATTGTCCCTGTTCTCGACATCTCTGAGATTCTCCAGATTACCTGCATAAGTCAGCTTATCCACATTGATAATGCGGATCGTATCTCCGTATTTCTTAAACATATAGTGAATATAATTGGAACCGATAAAACCGGCTCCTCCGGTTACAAGATAAGTTCTCATGATATCCTCCAAAATAATTTTTATTTGAGTCTCCTGCTTCATCGACCACTCAACCTATAATCTCCGCAGGTGGTGATTCAGGCTATTCCTGCCCTATAACAGTTCAAGTATAGCAAAAAATCAGCATTATAGCAACTGTTAGCTTGTAGTCCTTTCTTAGTTACCATTCACGGTCCTGCAGTTCGCAAACAGTAACCACACTTCGCTATGCACAGAATTGCACCTTCGGCACAATTTCGCGTCTCAAAACTCGGACTTCAGGTGCAGAAATGCACCTGAACCCCTCGCGGGACAGCTACCCCGTGGATAGTAACCTTTCCTGTCATCTGATCCCCTTTTGGAACAAACTTTACATTTCAGGAACGGGTGTCGGTCTTGCATTATCCCAGACGGCACTCACATCGAAGAGATCGTCCAGCATCTCCGGATTGTAATACATACGGTACCCATCCAGATTCCGGCGTCCCTGCCGCATAAAGGTATCTCCAAACTGTACCCAGTTCTTTGAGGAGTCTACGTTGCAGTAAATATTGAAGCCATTCTGTTTGAACCATGTAAAAAATTCATTATCACTGGTATACGGTTCCCAGCCGCCGATATCCGCTCCAAATGCAAAAATAATGACATCCGTACTGCCTACCACTGTTGCCACATTATTCAACCAGCGTTCCGTATCTGTCTTCGTCACATCAATTCCTCTCGCTGCCGGCGAAATATGTCCCCACGTATGGCTTGCAAATTCCCAGCCGTCTGCTTTCATTGCTTCTGCGACTGCCTTTGCCTGATCTACCTCCTTCTGCCAGGCCGCTTCATCAAAATCCGGATTGGCGTCAAAGAAATCCTGCTGATATTTCGTCACTCGGGATGCTTCTCTGGTCCGGTATACCTCATCGGTCCGATATCCCAGCACACCTTCATACCCAGTCAGTGCAATGATCCCCTTGTGTCCGTGATAGGAAAAATCAGGGTGCTCATCCACAAATGTATCAATCCATGGCACCATATCATAATCTCCGATCGAAATTGTCCCATCATCTTCCCGGTAAGAATTTTTGACACTTCCATTTTCGTCCAGCACCAGCTTCTGGGCAAAGCCATCCCCATCCATATAGTGGTAATAGCTCACATCATCCTGAGACAACACAAATGGAATCTTCCCCGGCGGAAGACGAATCTCTCCACGTGACACAGTTCCATCTTCATTCACAATACACATATCATGAAGGCTGACCATAACATAACCCTTCTCATACATGCTCTGCATAATTCCAGTGAACTCGCTCATCGTCGTCATAACCTGATTGTAGCCTGCCTCATCCTCATCGCCGTCAAATGCCTTTGAACTGTCTCGTATCATCGTATGGAAGAAAACATGTGTGATCTGATCAAGCGGATACGCGGTGCAGCTCTCCTTTACTCGCCGATACTGTTCCACGGCATCCTGCATCTGCTGGCTCCCTGAGTACTCTGCACTCGACTGCAGCAATGCAACTGCTCCATCATAATCATACTGCGCCGCCATTCGATCTGCCTGTCCGATCAGCGTCTCTATCTCCTGACTCCCGGTATCATTCTGTGCGTTCCCCGTTACACCAGTGTCCTGAGCTCCGTCTGCCGTTCCCTGGTTTCCTGCGCTGTTTCCACTGCCCGTTCCCAAGGATGCTTCCTGGGATACTGCGGCTTTCTTTCTTGCCTGCTCTTTCCTCCATTTTGCCACTTCCGGAATCGCGGCATCTTTCACCAAAATGATTGTCAGAAACACGATAATCAAAACAAGTGCAGAAATCACACATTTCATGATCAGCTCATTCTTTCTGCGCTTTTCCTGTCTCTGTCTGGTTCTGTGGTCTCTTTCATCAATCATAAATTCCCCATGCTGCATCTGCCGTATCACGATTCTTCATCCAACAGACTGCTGCGTCCTTTCTTTCTGATTTCCAAATTACTGCTTCACTTCCGTTCCCGGCTGCTCCGTCTCCGCACTCTGCTGTCCATTTCCCGCATCGGACTTCTGCGTCTTTGCCTGCGCTGCCAGTTCTTCTGTCTGTATCTGCGGCACACTCTGTGAATTTTTCCCGTCTTCCCGGCCTTTAAATCCAATTTCAAACACAAATGCCGCAATAAGTGCGATGACCAGTACTACGAGTATTATCTTCAGCACGAACAATTTATATGCATTCGGTTCCTGCTCCCTGACACTCTCCGGCTCTCTGTTTCTTTCCGGCATCTTCATTCCTTCGCTTTTCCTGTCACGTCTTCTCACACTCTTTTCCTCCTGCATCAGAGGATTCTCTGCTCTTTTCCGTCTCCTTTCAGGCTCATGCAGTGTCTTTTTATCACTCATAATCTCGCTCCCTCCTCTTACTGCCATATCCCGGTAATTGTCATATCTGCCTCAGTCAAACGTGATACCATCGAAACAAAACGGCATCACTCTTTACAGTAAGAATAGATGATTGCCCCGTTTTTGTCAATTATACTCCCCGACAGAATTCCTTAAATTTGCATAAAATATAGTTGCCGTTCGGACATCTTAGTGTTTAGTTGATTACGAACGGAACATTTCATACGATGCCCCAGAGCGGGAGGAG
>JAUNGL010000073.1 GCA_030524665.1 Lachnospiraceae bacterium
CGACATATTTCTTCTGCATTTGCGTGCGCATCCTCGCGGAGCGTTTTTTGTCTCAAAAGCACAAAAACACCTCGTGGAACAGCTCACCTGTGAGCAGGATCTGTGAATCACAGCACTTCTGCAAATCTTCTCCTGAGCACTTAATAGCCGTGCACTTCAAAAGACTTCATTACGGAAAGGATTATAACAAACCAAAAACAGCATCACAAGCCCGCCCCGGGGATGTGATGCTATTCCATTTTTGTATATAAATCCATAACACATTGTAATATCCGAATGATCTGTTTTCCAACCATACCCCCTACAAAAAACATATAAATCAAGAAATTACATGAAATTATAAATGAGCAAATACAACACTCATAGATAGAAGCACGTATAGCAGCCCAAGAATATTTTTCAGATATTAATTAAATCGACGGCTAATATTGAAATAGAATTCCACTATTTATTGGAACTAGTCTAAAAAATATTTTTAAAAGATAAGGAATGAAAAACTAAGTCTACTTATGAATACATGAAGAGTATGGTTTCTATTATTCAGATTTTTTGGATATTTGCCCTAAATTGTTTCATTTTATGTAAATGGTTTCTATTTGTGTTCTATAAACTTACACTTATAAAGCCATCAGGAAACGTATGGTTTGTCTGCTTCAATCACTTAGATAACCTCAGGGAGTACGGGCGGGGCTGGCGAAAGGCAAATCATTCGTGGAGAAATACTAAAGCTCCAGTATTCCCCTCCGATGCCTGTCTACCATTCTCAAGCAGCCAAACACCAGATTCCCGGCTGATTTCAGAGGCAAAAGCTCATAAATCAACCTGTATACAAATCAGCAATACAAGGTAGTATTTTTGATTCATATTCACTGTTTTGAGTGTATCCTGATCATGAGACATACATATATTTTATCAAAAATATTATACTGAAATTGAAATCTGCAGCTTTTGTTCTACAGTTATTGAAACACAGCCCGCCATGGGTTCGGGACACCCCTAAGCAAACAATTCAGCGGGTGCTTTTAGCGGAGACGAGATCCACTGCTTACGTAGACTTAGGCGCGAAGGCTCTCCTGAGCGTCTTAGTCGTAGTTAGCAGTTAGCTCGTCGGAGCGTTACCCGCGTTTGCGTGGGGTGTCCCGAACCCATGGCGGGCGTCCGTTTGTAGTCAACTAAACACAAACATAGATGAATCTCAAATGGTAAATATTACAGACTACTCTGCTTCCTGTTCGTATTTTTCCGCAGATAGTTTCCCAGATTTGTGACACACATCAGCGTCACCACGAGAAATGCTCCCGGAATCAGGATGATCCACCAAGCCTTCGTCAGCAGCGCTTTCTCAGACAGTGACAGCATACTGCCCCACGAGATAATCTCCAGCGGCAGCCCGATTCCCATGAAGCTGAGTGTCGACTCTGATACGATCGCACTTCGGACATTCATGACTACCATAAACATAATAGACGAAATAAAGTTCGGTGTCAGATGCTTCCATAAAATATGGAAAAAGCTCCCGCCCATACATCTGGAAGCAACCACATACTCACTGTTCCTGATCTGACGCACCTCTGTGCGCACGACCTTCGCAATGCTGGTCCAGCTCGTAATCCCGATCACAATCGAGATACTGATGACATTCGCCTCACCCAAAATAGCCTGCAGCAGAATGATTACCAGCAGGTTCGGGAGACTGAGCAGAATCTCTGTCAGGCGCATCATCAGTGTATCTATCCATTCCGGCGCGATTCCGCTCAAGGCCCCGAAGATGAGAGCAATCGCAGTGGAAATAGCGGTGGATACGAACCCGATAAACAGTGAAATTCTCCCGCCGTACCAGATCATCGAAAAGATATCCCGGCCGAGTGTATCTGTTCCGAAAAGGAACTCCCGGTTTGGTGCCTTTGTATAGTTCACCAGATCCAGATATGTCGGATCTTTCATCATAATCAGATCACAGAAAACACATCCCAATAGAATGATTCCCAGAAGTACCACGGAAATAATGGGTTTTCCCTGATACCACCGCTTCTTTTTTTCTTTTTCCTGTACATCTGTTTCCCGAATCCCGACAATCACAAAGCTGTTTTCTGTCATATCAAAGTCACCTCCGATGTCTCAACCACCTCATTCGCCCGGATTCTCGGATCAATCTGTTCATTGATCGTCTGGCTGATGATATTGCAGAATATCACAAGAATTCCCGAAAGCATACACAGGATCATCAGCAGATTATAATCTTTATACCGGGCACTTTCATACGCCAGCGTCCCGATTCCCGGATAGGAAAACACGGTCTCTACGATATATGTACCGCCCAGAACATGCGGCACCGAGATTGCCATGATACTTAAATAAGAAGGAATGATATTCCTCAGGCAGTGCCGGAACATGATCTGCCGTTTATTCAATCCTTTTGATTTCGCCAGAAGCACATAATCCGCCCGCACCTCCTCCAGAAGCTTGTTCCGGATCATATAAGCATAGTACCAGAGATGATTGATCACCACAATCGTAAGCGGCAGGATCAGATGGCGGATACGGTCTGCCACATCCTTCTCTTTTCCGGTAGTATAGGCTCCGCTGCTTGGCAGAATGCGGAGCGATACGGCAAACACCAGAATCAGGACGAGTGAGAGCCAGAACTCCGGAATACAGCTTGTGAGCGTCCCCACCTTACACAGGGTTTTGTCCGGCCACCGCTCCTCATGCCATGCACAAAAAATCCCCACCAAAAGCGCCAATCCAAACGTAAGCACGAATCCGACGCCTCCAAGCAGCAGCGTATTCCCGATCCTCCCTCCAATCACTTTCAGTACATCCTGCTTATATTTAAAGGAAATCCCGAACTCTCCGTGAAATGCATTCTCGACCCAGCGCACGTACTGGACAGAGATGGGATCATTCAGTCCCAGTTTCTCCAGTGCCCATTCCCGTTCCTGCGGACTCATCTTTTCTGTCCGGTCACCATAGTAGGATACGAGAGGATCTCCCGGCGCCCACCGCGCAAGGTAAAAGACAACCACGGACAGCACAAAGACACTTGCGAGAAATATCAGTAGTTTTTTCCCGTAATAAATAAATTTTTTCTGTTTTCTCATATACTGTCTCCTTCTTTTCCACCGCAGAAATTTCTGTTGTCAAAATCAACATCAGCCATCCTGCAAAGCCTGTTGCGAGCCACAACCTGACCGACGGTGAAACATAACGTTAATCTGCTGTACATAATACAAAATGATCTTCGGATATCTCCTTCATGGCCTGCCCCGATCGGTTTGCTGTCTCCTCATACACTTCCAGTCTCCTTGTCTTCTCTCTGACCGGATCCGGATATGGAATCGCGGAGAGCAGCGCCTTCGTATAGCCGTGCTGTGGATTCGAGAACAATTCCTTCGTCGGCGCCACTTCTACCAGCTTCCCGCGGTACATGACACCAACGCGGTCACAGAGATATTCCACCATGGCAAGGTCATGTGCAATGAACAGGAAAGTAAATCCGTGTTCCTCCTGCAAATGCCGGAACAGGTTTATGATCTGTGCCTGAATTGATACATCCAGCGATGCAATCGGCTCATCTGCAACCAGCAACTCCGGTTCCATGGACAGAGCCCTCGCAATCGCCACACGCTGCCTCTGCCCGCCCGACAGCTCCGGCGGATAGCGATCCAGATAAGAATCATCCAGCCCGACGTATTTCATCTGGAATTTTGCTTCCTCCCGGAGTGTTTTCCTCGGAGGTGTGATACGGTGTATCGCCAGCGGTTCCGTAATAATCTCCCTGACCTTCATGCGCTGATTCAGACTGGATGCCGAATCCTGAAAAATCATCTGGCGGCTGATCTGAAGCAGCTTCCTGTTTTCACGGACCTGTTTTTTCTCGCAGACATCGATTCCCTGATAAAAAATTCTGCCGACCGACGGCTGATAGATATTCATCACACAGCGTGCCACCGTAGATTTCCCGGAGCCGGATTCACCTACAAGGCCGAAAATTTCACCTCTACGGATCTGAAAGGATACATCATCCACCGCACGGATGACGGCCTTCTTCGACAGCCGGAACTGGTGTGTCAGATGTCTGACATCGACGAGAATCTCCGGATTGCAGCCTTGATTTCTGTTTTTTCCGTCGATGCCTTTTTTGTATTTCTCCGGCAGGTCTGCAGACTTCTCCGGCACTTCTGCGGATGCTTCGGACATCATGCTGCACGATTTCACTGTTTCAGCCATTTCACACGAAACTTTTTCATTTCTTCCTGCATTCGCAGATACTTTTTTCTTCCAGTCATCCGCTCCCGTAAATGTAACGTCTTTTCTTTTTGGTTCATTCACCCCCGCAAACACTGGTGCTTCCACCTTCGGCGCACGCTTGTCCAGCAGCCAGGTAGCCGCGTAGTGTGTCTCACTGACCCGGAACATTGGTGGCATTTCCTCGTAGTCAATTCCCAGCGCATACTCATTGCGGCAGGCAAAGGCATCCCCCTTGGGCGGATCGACCAGGGTCGACGGCATACCCGGTATTGTCTGAAGATAATTCCTGCCTTTGGACAGCGATGGCAGGGACCGCAGCAAGCCCCAGGTATACGGATGCCGCGGATCATGATAAATCTCTTCTGCGGTCCCGATTTCTACGATTTTCCCGGCGTACATAACCGCTACGCGGTCAGCCGCCCTCGCTACCACTCCGAGATCATGGGACACCAGAATGGTCGCCGTATTCAGCTTTCTCTGTACCTCCCGGAGCAGATCCAGAATCTGTGCCTGAATCGTCACATCCAATGCGGTGGTAGGTTCATCCGCAAACAGAATCTTCGGATTAGATGCAAGCGCGATTGCCATGACACATCGCTGGCGCATCCCTCCTGAAAAATGATACGGATACATGAGATACCGTTCCTCCGGATGTTCGATCCCCACCAGCTTCATAAGCTCGACCACCCGTTTCCGTACCTGCTCCTTCGGCATCCAGGGCTCATGAACCAGAATTGCTTCTGCAATCTGCTTTCCTATTGGAATCGTCGGGTTCAAAGAAGTCATCGGATCCTGAAACACCATAGAAAACAGCTTACCCCTTACTTTTCGCATATCCCTCTCCCGGTATCCCGTAATATCAACGTCATTGATCCGAATATTTCCCTGCCTGATTCCGGCATTCTGAGGCAGCAGCTTCATAATTGCTTTGCAGAGCGCACTTTTCCCGCAGCCCGATTCCCCCACAATTGCCAGAACTTCCCCTTCATTCAGCGAAAAAGAGACATCCCGCACTGCCTGGACTTCACCGCCGGATGTTTCAAAACTGACAGACAGATTTTTTACCTCAAGTAGTGTTCCCATAATTCTCCTCTGTGCAAAAAGGAGACTGACTTTCCAGTCCCCTTTCCACCTGAAATTCTTCTTTTTATCGCAATGCTCTGTCCAAATGATTCATTCTGTATCAGTTACTGTGTTGCTGTTTACACATCTGCCAGTAACCTGTATCATTCATTTCCGGGCATTTGCAGCTGCCCGCTGCCATGAATCCCATATACATCACTCTTCGATTGTCCAGTCACATACATTCCAGAATATGCCGACACCATGATGTCCCATCACCGTATCCTCTGCGATTCCGGAGATATCGGAATCTGCCACATAATTCGCATCAATGTAGCAGATGAATGCATAGGCAGGATCATTTGCCAGCTCCTCCTGGAACTTGTCATATGCTTCTGCACGGACAGCCGGATCATCTGACTGACGCGCCTCAGTCAGATATTCATCTACCTTTTCATTGGAATACCCGGAATAATTGGCTCCCTTGCCCGTACCGAATACCTTATATGTATGATCATCTGCATCGAATGGGCTGCCCCATCCGATCAGGTATGCATACTGTCCGCCCCAATCTACCTGTGCCGGAATATCCACGCTCACATCAATCCCGATCTCTTTCAGCTGCTGTGCGGCAATCTGCGCGATATCCACACGTACCTGATCACCGGCCCCTACGCTGATCGGGAAGCCCAGCTTCTCACCGTCTCTGTAGTAGAAACCATCTTCACCCATCTCACACCCTGCTGCTTCCAGAATCTCCTTCGCTTTTTCAGGATTGTAATCATAATGCTCCACATTTTCATTATTATATTCGTTCCGCTGCAGCGGCCCATAAGCTACAATCCCCTGCCCCAGCAAAACGGCATCAATGATCGCCTCACGGTCCAGACCGTAACAGATCGCAGGGATAATATCCCGGTTCTCCGTCCAGTATTCATTCTGGAAATTAAACATGATTCCGCGGTAATCCGAGGTTTTCATGTCATAGCAGATATAGCCATCCATATCAGCAAAATTCTGCGCATCCTTCGGAGTCAGCAGCGCCAGGTCCAGCTCACCGGACTGGAGCTGCAGCGCCTTTGCATTATCGTCCGGAACAATCTTAAACACGATTGTCCCAATATTCGGTGCTCCTTTGAAATAGTCTTCATTTCTGGTCAGTGTAATCGCCTGTCCTTCATCCCAGGATGCCAGCTTATACGGGCCGGTACCAACCGGATTCCGGAAAAAATCGGACTCCTGCATATCTTCGCCCTCCAGCAGATGCTTCGGAAGGACTGCCATCGTCATATAATCCAGAAATGCTACATTCGGTGCATCCAGTTTAAAAGAAATCGTATGATCATCCGTCACCGTGATCTCCTGTACATCCTCATAGTTCGGCGCATTCTCGGAACCATTATCCGGATTCATAATTGCCTCAATCGTGAATTTCACATCGTCTGCAGTAAACGGCTCTCCGTCATGCCACTTGACACCTTCCCGGAGATGGAACGTATAAGTACACGTCTCTTCCTCAAACTCCCAGCTCTCTGCAAGCCCCGGCACCACCTTGTTATCTCCGTCATGTGCCGTCAGTCCGTTAAAAATCAGGATATTAATCTCACCATGCTCATCCATCGCCGGATTAATCCTCGTATAGTCACCGCTTCCATAGACGAGTGTTGTCTCCGCCTGCGTATCCTCTGCCTGCACTGAAAAGCTCCCCATTCCCATCACCATAGCCGCTGCCAGTACCAGCGCCATCATTTTTTTTCTTTTCATATCGTCCTCCTGTCTGGGAAATCGGACTTCAGAATCCGCTTCCCCATTTCTTCGCTTCTGTCCGCTCTAAACGGACATCCGACATTTCATGCACACAGACTGCCGTGCAGTTCTGCGCTTAAAAAATAGAGATATCATCTATTATAGCTGCCCTGTTTGTTCAGCTGCTATCATTCTATCCTATCTAACAGGAGTCGTACAACCCGCCCCCAGGGATGTTTTTGCGCCCGGAACCATTCCGTTTTCTTATATCAATAGGGCTGGTATAACAAACTGTCATGCAGTCTCCTGACAAAAAAATGATGCAGTATCTTACTGCACCATTACACAGAACTTCCTTTCACGCCGAAAAGCCGTGTGAGCAAACTACTCACACGGCCCTGTTCCGGTCGGTCACAGCCCAGCCTGTGACCTTCTCACTTTATTCCTGCAGGCGACGAACCAGGTGTCCATGCTTACACAAACATTTGGCTTCATTCCCTGTGTTGCGCCAGATATGCGGCACGCCCTGACTCATACAGGTTGTTCCCCTCGCTGTCAATGATGACTACGAGCGGCATCTCCTCCACATAGAGTCTGCGGAGCGCTTCTGCGCCGAGATCCTCATAATCCACGATTTCCGCTTCCTTGATACACCTGGCGAGCAGTGCACCTGCCCCGCCGATTGCCCCAAAATATACGCCGCTGTATTTCTTCATCGCTTCAATGACCTCCGGGAGGCGCGCTCCCTTGCCGATCATTCCTCTTGCCCCGACAGACATCATGGTCGGTGCATAGGCATCCATACGTCCGCTTGTGGTCGGACCTGCCGAACCGATGACCTGTCCCGGCTTCGCAGGAGTCGGTCCCACGTAGTAAATCGTCGCATCAGTCGGATCGAATGGAAGTTTTTCACCTCGTGCAAGTGCCTCACACATGCGCTTGTGTCCCGCATCTCTTGAAGTATAGATCGTTCCGGTCAGATATACCGTATCACCTGCATGGAGTGTCCTTGCCAGTTCCTCCGTAAGAGGCAGTGTAATATGTTTTTCCATTTAAATCACCTCCGTCTTATGGCGTGTCACATGGCAGTTGATATTGATTGCACACGGCATACCTGCAATGTGGGTCGGCAGTGTTTCAATGTTCAGCCCGATCGCGGTCGTCTTGCCGCCGAAGCCCTGCGGCCCGATGCCGAGCTGATTGATCTTCTCCAGCATCTCCTTCTCAAGGTCTGCATAGAACGGATCAGGATTCTCGGAATCGATTGGACGCATCAGTGCCTTCTTTGCAAGCAGCGCCGCTTTATCAAAGGTTCCCCCGATACCTACTCCGACTACCATCGGCGGACACGGGTTCGGTCCTGCTGTCTCCACAGTCTCAAGAATAAAGTCCTTGATTCCCTGCAGCCCTGCGGATGGCTTAAACATACGGATTGCACTCATATTTTCGCTTCCGAAGCCCTTAGGGCCGACTGTCACCTTGATCTGGTCTCCCGGAACGATCTCCGTATACAGCATCGCCGGTGTATTATCTCCGGTATTGCCGCGGCGTACCGGATCCTTCACAACTGATTTTCGCAGATAGCCCTTGTCATATCCGCGGCGTACTCCCTCATCGACAGCCTCACGCAGGTCGCCGCCTGTGATATGCACATCCTGTCCGATTT
This sequence comes from Lachnospiraceae bacterium, assembly GCA_030524665.1. Lineage (GTDB taxonomy): Bacteria > Bacillota > Clostridia > Lachnospirales > Lachnospiraceae > Choladousia. Next base: position 8,726 of record JAUNGL010000073.1, read on the forward strand.
CCAGAAATACACATGCCATTCCGGTATCCTGACAGATCGGCACGCACTGCTCATCTGCAATCTCAAAATTCTCGATGATGTTATCCAAAACGCCCTGTGCGATCTCCCAATCCTCACAGGCACGGCAGTTTCTGATCGCGCACTTCACATCCTCCGGCAAATGTTCATTCGCCGCGATGCACAGGCGCTCAACTACATCTGTAATCGTACTTGCCTGAATCTCTCTCATTCTATCCTCCTGAACTGTTGTTACATATGTCTTCCGCCTGCATAATCCGGAAGGATCTGCGGAGATACACAGCCTGTCTCAAGCCCTGCATCAGCCAGTGCCTTCGCATAGTCCTCCACATGCTGCAGTGTCGGTGTTCCAAGTTCTACTTCCTTCGCCTTCTTTGCCGCTGCTTTTCCGGCATTTCTTCCGAATACGATGATATCAAGCAGTGAATTGCCCATAAGGCGGTTTCTTCCGTGGATTCCTCCGACTGCCTCTCCGGCTACGAGAAGATTGTCTATCACCTTCGTATATCCCTCACCGCCGATTTCCAGACCACCGTTCTGGTAGTGAAGCGTCGGGTAGATCAAAATCGGTACCTTTCTCATATCAATTCCGTAATTCAGGTACATGCGCAGCATGGCCGGGATTCTGGCCTCGATCGTACCTTCCCCGTGAAGCATCTCAATCATCGGCGTATCCAGCCAGATTCCGTAGCCGCCCGGAGTCGGGACTCCCTTGCCGCGCTCTCTGCACTCACGGATAATGGATGCTGCCGATACATCTCTCGTCTCCAGCGGATGCATGAATGCTTCTCCGTCCACATTGACAAGCATTGCACCGAGAGAACGTACCTTCTCGGTCACAAGCGCACCGAAAATCTGTGACGGATATGCTACACCGGTCGGATGATACTGGATCGTATCCTGATACAGAAGCGGAGCGCCTGCACGGTAACCCATCACGAGTCCGTCCGCGGTTGCACCGTAATGATTGGAGGTCGGGAAGCCCTGATAGTGCAGGCGTCCGGCACCACCGGTTGCAATAATAACGGTCTTTGCACGCGCTACCAAATACTCATTCGTCTCCAGATTCTGCAAAACAGCACCTGCTACCTGCCCCCTGTCATCCTTGATCAGTTCAATTGCAGCAGTAAATTCAATTACCGGAATCTTGCGGTTAATGACCTCATCACGCAATGTACGCATGATCTCGGCCCCGGAATAATCCTTGCAGGCATGCATTCTCTTGCGGGAAGTTCCGCCGCCATGCGTCGTTACCATTGTACCGCTTTCATCTTTGTCAAACATGACGCCGAGGTCATTCAGCCAGCGGATTGCATCCGGTGCTTCCATGACAAGCCTTTTCAGCAATTCCGGTCTGGCTGCAAAATGGCCGCCGCCGAATGCATCCAGATAATGCTGCACCGGTGAATCATTTTCCTTGTCGGCTGCCTGGATACCGCCCTCTGCCATCATGGTATTAGCATCACCGATACGCAGCTTCGTGACCATCACAACGCTTGCACCTGCCTCGTCTGCCTCAATAGCTGCAGAAGATCCTGCTCCGCCGCCGCCGATTACCAGCACATCCGATTCATAATCTACTTTATTCAGATCGATCGGAACACCGTGCAAACGGCTGTTGGAATGCAGCAGATTCGCAAGCTCTGTCGGAGCCTTTTCCCCCTTGTTCGGGCCGACCTTGATCTCTGCAAATCCATCCTGACGGTAATCCGGATGGAACTGCTTCAGCAGGGTATCCTTTTCCTCTGCGGTCATTCTGCGGGGCTCCATACCCATTCTCTCACTTCTCGTCGCTTCTACTTTCTTGATCGATTCAAGCATTTCTGCTGTTAACATGGTATCCGCCCCCTTTATTTTTCAATCTCTCTGGTATTGTAAAGTTCCTGCATCTCTGTGATTGGCTTCTGCATGATCTGCTCAATCAGATCATCATATTCTCCGTGATTAATCTCCTTCACACGCTTATTTACGTGCTCAGACTCCGGAGCAATATATTTTCCGGTCAGTCTCCGCGCCAGCAGTCCTACCATCGGATGTGAAATGCCTGCCGGGCATCTGGAAGAACATACTCCGCAGCCTACACAGTCAAAGGATGCCTCGGCACACTTTTCAAACTCACCGCGCTGTGCATATGCAATATACTGCATCACCTTTAATCCCTGTGTACATGCCTTCGTACATGCATTGCAGCCGATGCAGCTATAGATTTCAGGATACAGTTCCATCATGATCTGCTCCGTCGGGCGGATTTCCTGAATATCGTAGGTACGCTTATCTGTCGGAAAGTACGGCAGGCTCGCCACATACATCCCTTCCTGTACCTGTGTCTGACAGGCCAGACACGTCTTCAGTTCATTTTTTCCCTTGATTCTGTAGATCGTGGCACACGCTCCGCAGAATCCGTGGCGGCAGCCGCAGCCGCGTACCAGCTTATAACCGGCATACTCCATCGCATTCATGATCGTAAGGTCGGCCGGCACCTGATATCTTTTCCCATAAAAGTATACATTCACTAAATTTTCCATGATATCACCTATTCCCTATTCTAGTATTCATTCGGCAGTTCGTCAATCTGGTCACACCGGAATACCGGTCCATCCTTACATACGTACTTGGAACCGATGTTGCAGCGGCCGCACTTTCCGATCCCGCATTTCATACGGAGCTCCAGTGTCGTATAGACCTGTTCCTTGGAAAATCCCATCTCAACCAGCGCCGCAAGTACGAACTTGATCATGATTGGCGGCCCGCAGATCAGCGCCGTCCGGTCAGCAGCAAACTCCAGCTCCTTCAGGTACGCAGGTACAAAACCTACATGTCCATCCCAGCCTTCCTGCGGACGGTCAATCGTCAGATAGACATTCACGCCCTCTGTCTTCATCCATACTTCCTGAATCTCCTTCAGCTGCACGAGGTCATCCGCGGAGCGGGAACCGTACAGGATATCCACCGTCCCGTAATCATCACGATTATCCAGCACATAATTGATGACCGAACGCAGCGGCGCAAGTCCGATACCACCTGCAATAAACAGCAGGTTCTTTCCCTTCAGCTGATCCTCAACCGGGAAATGGTTGCCGTAAGGTCCGCGCACGGCAATTTCATCGCCGACCTGAAGACTGTGCAGGCATTCTGTCAGCACACCACAGCTCTTAATACTGAATTCCTGATACTCCTGATTGGTCGGGGAAGAGGTAATGGAAAACATCCCCTCGCTCACCCCGGGCACACAGAGCATCGCACACTGTCCCGGCATATGCTCAAACAGCTTTCCTCCCTCCGGCGCATTGACACGGAAGGTCTTGACATCCGGTGTCTCCTGACGGATATCAGTGATCACGCCGACCTTCGGAATCAGCGTATCCAGTGTATAATTTTTATGACACGTACATTCACTCATGATCGTCACCTCCTGCTTTTTCTGCGAAGCTCTTAATGACCTTCACGATGTTCAGGGACGCCGGACACTTGCTGACGCATCTTCCGCATCCGACGCAGGAATATATGCCGTCATTGTTATCCGGATAATATACCAGCTTGTGCATGAAACGCTGACGGAACCGTTCAAGCTGGCTCTTGCGGTTATTGCCGTGCGCCATCATCGTGAAATCAGAATACATGCAGGAATCCCAGCAGCGGTAACGTTTCACGCCATGTCCCGTATCATAGTCCTTGATATCGTAGCACTGGCAGGTCGGGCAGACAAAGGTGCAGGTTCCGCATGCCAGACACGGTTTGTAAAGCTCTTCCCATAAGGAATCATGAAACTTCTCCTCTGTTTTGTTCGGGCCCCAGCCTTCCAGAGAGAGATCAGAATACGGAAGCTGTTCCACGATCTCATGAATTTTTGCCTTTTCTGCATCCAGTTCCGATTCTTCCGCGTCCACAAAAAAGCCTTTCTTCTTTACCAGCTCCGTAAGTACGTTTCCCTTTTCCGTTATAGATTTCCAGTACAGCGTATCCTCCGTCATCCAGATTGCCGCATCAGCAGCCGGCTCCGCACAATCCACTCCGAATACCTTGCAGAAACAGGTTTCTTCCGGCTCATGGCAGGCAAGCGCCACAACTGTTCCGTGTTCTCTGCGCGCCTGATAGAAGTTATCCAACGGGTCACTCAGGAATACCCGGTCCAGTATTTCCACCCCCCTGACGTCGCAGCCTTTCATGCCGAAGACGGTAAACGGACGGTTTCTCAGTTCCTCCGGCTCGATGGAAATCTTCTTTCCGTCTCTCACACAGGAATACAGTGTCTCACTCTGCGGAAAGAATGCATCCTTCGGTGATTTTACCGACTTCAGCGTATCAAAATCCACCTCGGCCTCTTCACTCCACATTCCAAAATTTACCTGACCGCTCTTTCTGAGCGGGACGATCAGATCCTGCTCCTGCGCGATTGCCTTCAGAAGCTGCGGCAGGTCTGACTTTGCCATCTTGTACATCATCGATGCCCCCTCTCTGCAACAACGCCCGGTTCTACATCATCAAAGGTGAAATCGGTCAGAGGTGTCTCACAATCTGTTGCCGCACCTGCCTGATACTCACCATAGAAGGTATTGATATCCTTAATAAATTTCCGGTTGAACAGGTGAAGCGGAATCCCCTGCGGGCAGACACGGCTGCATTCTCCGCAGTCTGTACATCTTCCGGCCACATGGAAGGCGCGGATAATATGGAACATCTGCTCCTCGAAGGTATCTGCATTCGCTTTCTGTGAACTGTCAAACTTGTTGCTGTCAAATACGCACTTCCTGCAGGAACATGCCGGACAGACATTGCGGCAGGCATTGCAGCGGATGCACTTGGAGAGCTCACTGCGGAAGAATGCAAAGCGTTCCTGCGGTGTCATCGCCTCGATCCGCTCTACTTCGGCGAATCTTTCCTGATCCGTCGTCTCTTCTGACTCTCCGATCAGTTCATCGTATACCTGATGATCTTTTCCCTTGCAGACGTGGCAGCGGCCAAGCAGCACTTCGCTGCGCGGGCATTCTTTTTCGCCATAAATGGTATCAAACTTCAGAATTCCGTCCTCTTCCGAGATCGTTCGGATCCCCTTAATTCCCTTCGCCTGAATCTTGTTGATATCCAGCTTGCCGGAACAGCCGACACCAATGATATATATTTTGTCCCTTTTGACACGGTGTTCCATCAGAAGCTGGTTGAAACTGTATGTATCACACGGCTTCAGGAATACGAGCGTCCTGCCCTCCATCGCCGATGCTTCGATCATGTACTTGCTGAGGTTCGCACCGCAGAAGCCGTCATAGACAAAATCTGCCATCTCTTCTGCATTCGTAAAATAGGCCGGCTCCGGATTATATCCGAGATCTCCCTTTTTCCATCCGGCTACCCGCTGTACGGTACCGTCTGCAAGCATCTCTTTCGCGCGGGCAACCAGCTCTCCCACAAAACTAATTACTGTTCCCTGCATCTTAAGTCCTCCAGTCTCACGTTTTCTCCAAGGGAACGGATCTTTTCCACGAACTCATTCATCGTCGCTGAAAATTTCACGCCCTCTGCTGCCGAAACCCACTCGACTCTGGTCCGCCCGTTTTCAATGCCGAGAAAATCAAGCATCGAAAACAACAGCGTCATCCTTCGTCTTGCATAATAGTTTCCGGTTGTATAGTGACAGTCTCCCGGATGGCATCCGCACAGGATCACACCATCGGCCCCCTTCTGGAATGCGCGGAGGATAAACATCGGATTGACTCGGCAGGAGCATGGTACACGGATGATCTTGACATCTGCAGGATACACGAGACGGCTGCTGCCTGCCAGATCGGCGCCTGCGTAGCTGCACCAGTTACAGCAAAACGCTACGATTTTCGGTCTGAATTCATTATTTTCTATCGACATATTGCATCCACCTCCGCTAAAATCTGCCTGTTCGAGAAGCCCTGCAGATCCATCGCACCGGACGGACACGTAACGGTACATGCACCGCAGCCCTGACAGAGCGCGCTGTTGACCTGCGCAATCCGGCGTACCTCACGGACTCCATGATCGTTGACTTCTTTTTCTATGTAGCTAATCGCACCGTATGGACATACACGTGCGCAGTTCGAACAGCCATTGCACAGCAGTTCATCTGACTTCGCCGTACATGGATTCGTGACAAGCTTATCCTTCGCAAGAAGGCCGATCGCCTTCACGGCTGCCGCACCTGCCTGTGCGACCGTCTCAGGAATATCCTTCGGTCCCTGGCAGACACCGGACAGGAACACACCTGCAGTCGGGGATTCGACCGGACGCAGCTTTGCATGTGATTCCGTCAGGAAATTGTTCGTGTCAATACTTGCCGTCAGCATTGTGGCAAGTTTGCGCACGGACGGATCCGGCTCAATCGCCGCTGCCAGTACAACCATATCAGTCTTCATCATGATCTGGCGGTTGTCAATCAGGTCTACGGCCTGTACCATCAGTCCGCCTTCCACTTCAGCAACCTTTCCAACCTGTCCCTTGATATAGTGAACGCCGTAATCCTCCACAGCACGGCGGTAGAATTCATCAAAATTCTTGCCCGGAGTACGTACATCGATATAGAATACGGTTACATCTACATCCGGATACTTATCACGGATCAGCATCGCATGCTTCGCCGTATACATACAGCAGATTTTGGAGCAGTAGCTCTTATCTCTGCAGGTCTGTCCTCTGGAACCGACGCACTGGATAAATACCATGGACTTCGGCGGCTTGTGGTCGGACATTTTCTCCAGATGTCCCTTCGTCGGCCCTGCTGCATTCATGATACGCTCCAGCTCCAGAGAGGTAATCACGTCCTTGCTCTGGCTGTAAGAGTACTCATCATGCTTATCCAGTTTGATCATGTCAAAGCCGGTTGCTGCAATAATCGCACCATACTTCTGTGTGATAATCTCATCCTTCTGGTCATAGTCAATAGCGCCTGCCTGGCAGACCTTCGAGCAGACACCGCATTTTCCGGTCTTGAATTTAATGCAGTTTTCGCGGTCAATCACAGGTACATTCGGAATCGCCTGTGCAAATGGAGTATAGATCGCGCTTCTCGTATTCAGCCCGCGGTTGAATTCGTTCGGCGCCTTCTTGGACGGGCACTTCTCCTGGCAGACACCACAGCCGGTACATTTGCTCATATCGACGCTTCTTGCCTTCTTGCGGATATCCACGGTGAAATCACCGACGAATCCGGTAATCTTTTCCACTTCACTGTATGTATAAATTGTAATCTTCTCATGCGCAGCAGCCTCCACCATCTTCGGCGTCAGGATGCAGGCCGAGCAGTCAAGCGTCGGGAATGTCTTGTCAAGCTGTGACATTCTCCCGCCGATACTTGGAGTCTTCTCCACGATATCCACCTCGTAGCCTGCTTCAGCGATATCAAGCGCGGTCTGGATACCTGCAATACCGCCGCCGATGACAAGCGCACGCTTCGTGACGCGGCTTTCTCCCGGCTGAAGCGGGGTATTCAGATTCACCTTTGCGATCGCAGCACGTGCAAGGATGACTGCCTTCTTCGTGGCTTCCTCCATATCCTTGTGGATCCAGGAGCAGTGCTCACGGATATTTGCGATCTCTACCATATACGGGTTCAGCCCTGCGCGCTCAGCCGCCTTCCGGAATGTCGCCTCATGCATACGCGGTGAGCAGGAACATACTACGACTGCCGTAAGTGATTTTTCCTTAATCGCCGCGGCAATTCTGGCCTGGCCTGCTTCTGAGCACATATACTGATAATGTTCGGCATGAACCACTCCCGGTTCTGCCTTCGCCATCTCTGCCACCTTCTCAACATCGACCGTAGCTGCGATATTGCTTCCGCAGTGACAGACAAAAACTCCTATTCTCTG
>JAUNGL010000074.1 GCA_030524665.1 Lachnospiraceae bacterium
TACAAGACCATACTTACAAGATAGTTCTGGACGGAAAACCTGAAATCTGGTACGAAAACAAATTTAAGGAGGTAACAAAAGTATGTACAAAAAGGTGTTAGCTACAATTATGACGGCTGCTATGGTTGGCTCCATGTTTACAGCTGTTGCGGGAGCGGAAGAGGCAAAGAATATTCCGGAATTGACGACAGAGCCGCTGACAATCAATTTCTGGGATATCTCTACAGATGAGCCTTCCAAGAGTATCACGGAAGAGGCAGTAGCAAGATTTACGGCTGATTATCCGAATATCACGGTAAATCAGGTTCATCAGCAGAATGATAACTACAAGCAGCAGCTTGTTGTAGCCATGAGTGCAGGTGAAGCACCGGATATGTATATCCACTGGGGCGGCGGTCCTATGGCAGAGTATTATAATTCCGGTTTTGTAAATGATATTACGGATATGTATAATACATATGATCATCCGGATTTCATTGATGCGGCAGTAGCACAGTCAACTTATGATGGAAAGATGCTTGCAATTCCGTTCGGTGGATTGAGTGGATGTGACGTATTCTACAACAAGACAATTTTTGCAGAAGTTGGCGTAGAAGTTCCGACCACGATTGATGAGCTGGAAGAGGTTTGTGACAAGCTGATCGAGGCAGGCTATGTTCCGTTCTCACTGGCAAATGGTTCTAAGTGGACAGGCTCTATGTACTACATGTATCTGGTTGCACGTCATTCAGGAAATGATGAATTCGCAGCAGCTTATACACAGGAAGGTTCCTTCACATCAGACGCATTCATCTGGGCAGGTGAGAAGATTCAGGACTGGGTAGAGAAAGGTTACTTCAACGAAGGCTTCAACTCTCTGGTAACAGATAATGGAGAAGACAGAGCCCTTATGTATGACAATACATGCGCAATGATGCTTCATGGATCATGGCAGACAAGATCTATCGCAGCTGACAGCCAGGAATGGTATGATGCAAACCTTGGCGTATTTCGTTTCCCGGAAGATGCTGAAGCAAAAGCAAACGGCGTTCCGCAGGATGTTGAAGTTGGTACGGCAATCGGTAACGGTTTCTCCTTCAACTGCTGGAATGAGGATGGTTCTGTAGATCAGACGAAGCTTGATGCTTGCTATGTACTTGCAACTCAGTACTTCAATGATGATACTTACAATAATGATCAGATGACAAAGGCTCAGACAATCCCGTCCATTAAGGGCTTTGAAGATCAGATTGATGATGTGAATATGCAGACTGTAGCTGAAGTATTCTTCAATGCATCTAACGTACAGCTGTGGTATGACCAGTATCTGCCGGCATCTGTTACAGAAGTTCATAAAGACTGTATGACAGAGCTGTTCGGTCTGACCAAGACTCCGCAGGAGATCGGTGAAGCACATGATGCAGCTATGCAGGCAGCTTTAGCAGAGTAACCAAATACTGCTGATAATTGATTAAGTTTTAATGCCCGCAGGAGAATCATTTTCCTGCGGGTTAATTTTTAAAGTGAGAAATAGTTCAGAATGGCAGTAAAATGAAAAGGCAGATCATAGATTTATCTGCTGAGGCTGAATTTTCATTTTAGTGTGTATTCAAATCAATATAATACCGTTTATGGAAAAGCAGATTGCTAAAAGACAATTTGCTGGAAAGGAGACAACGTGCCAACAACTAATACAAATGGCCTGGCTAAGGCGAGAGCAAAAAGCACAGCAGTAGCAGCAACTCTGTTCCTGCTTCCAGCACTGATTCTGATCGTAGTCTATATGATCTATCCGGTTATTGATACGTTTATAACCAGCGGATATAAATGGAATGGTATTTCCTCTGACAAGATTTTTATCGGCCTGGACAACTGGAAAACCCTGATTACGGATGAGACCTTCTGGTCTTCCTTCGGACACAATGTAATTGTCATGATTTTTTCAATTTTGCTGCAGATTCCGCTTGGTCTGCTTCTGGCAACTTTTCTGGATGCAGGCGGCAAGAAATTCAATATCTTTAAGATCATATGGTTTTTGCCGTATCTGATGAGTTCTGTAGCAATTGCGTTCCTGTTTAACTATATCCTTGCAACGAACGGCGGACTTTTCTCTTCTCTGGCAACCTTATTCGCAGGGAAGAAAGTCAACATTGATCTTTTGGGCAAGAACCCGCAGGCCCTGTTCTCTGTCATCGGTGTTATGGCATGGCAGTTTACACCATTTTATATGGTATATTTCATTGCAGGATATGGAAATATTGATCCTTCCCTTTACGAAGCGGCAGTGATTGATGGCGCAACCAGAAAACAGTATCTGTTCAAAATCGCAATCCCGCTGTTGGGACCGATTTTCAAGACTGCCTGTACTATGTCCCTGATCGGATCTCTGAAATACTTTGATATGGTTTGGAATATGACAGGAGGAGGCCCGGCAGGCGGTACGGAATTGATGGCTACTTACATGTATAAGCTGTCGTTCCAGCAGTTTAATATGGGCTATGGTTCCTGTGTGGCAGCAGGTATGTTCATTCTGATTACCATTATTGCACTGTTGTTCCAGAAAATTTTTGTGGTAAAGGAGGACTACTAGAATGAATGGAAATAATGAAGTAAATTACCGCAAGCAGAAAATGAAAAGCAAGATCGCATGGACGATTGTAATTATTTTAGCGGTCTTCTGGCTGTTTGTTGCACTGGTACCGTTTATTTTCATGATCATGAACTCGTTCCGTAAGCAGTTTGATATGCTCTCACAGGGTGTGTTCCATCTGCCGGATCCGTGGTATTTTGATAATTATCCGAATATTGTGAAAAACGGATTTTTCGGATACTTTTTCCGAAGCGTGATTGTAGTAGTAGTATCCATGGTACTGATGCTTGCCATTTCTGCATTTGCGGCATATCCGTTGTCCAGAATGAAATTTAAATTGAGAGGACTCGTTTATGCAGGTATCGTTGCCATGATGTCAATCCCGATGCATGTTACCCTGATTCCGATTTTCAAGATGACAACAGATATTGGGTTATATGACAATTTGTTTGCACTGGTTGGTCCGTACGTAACATTTGCTCTGCCGATGTCGGTATTTATTCTGACTGCGTTCATGATGACAATCCCGAAAGAAGTGGAAGAATCAGCAGAGATTGACGGATGCAACAAATATACCAACTTTTTCAAAATTATTCTTCCGCTTTCCAAATCCGGTCTTTCCACACTTGCTATTTACAATGGTGTATCTATGTGGAATGAGTTCGTATTTGCAAATACTTTGCTGCAGACTGCCGCACAGAAGACCTTGCCGCTGGCGTTAGGTCAGTTTAAAGGTGAACATTCCATGGATATGCCGCTGATTCTGGCTGTACTGGTGTTATCTGCACTGCCGATGATCATTTTGTTCATTATTTTCCAGGATAAGCTGGTGAAAGGTATGATGGCAGGAGCTGTTAAGGGTTAAGCAAAAAAGAAAGGAGCGTATGATACTGGCATCGTGCTGGTATCATACAAAAGATAAAATGCTGATTTATGTAGACGGAAAAGCGTTCAGAAGCGGAAACGGAAGCAAAGAATATCCGTTCCAGACAATTTCTGAGGCTGCAAAAATTGCACTTCCGGGAGATGAAGTGCTCGTAGCGCCGGGACTGTATCGTGAATACGTAGATCCGGCAAATGCAGGTACCGCAGATGCACGGATTGTATACCGGTCTGTGGAAAAAGGAGCTGCTGTAATTTCTGGCTCAGAGCTTGTGAAAAACTGGAAGCCATATCAGGGAAACGTATGGGTGGCAAGGATTCCAAATGGTCTGTTCGGAGATTATAATCCATATACAACACTGGTAAGCGGAGACTGGTTCATTGCAACCTACATTGCACATACAGGCGAAGTATATCTGAACGGTAAATCCATGTACGAGGCAACGGAACTGGACCAGGTTCTGAAACCTGAAGTTTATAAAAAATCCTGGGATCAGGCGTTTACGGTTTATACGTGGTATACGGAGCAGGATGAGACGACAAATGAGACAATTATCTATGCAAATTTCCAGGGAGCAGACCCAAATGCGGAATGTGTGGAGATTAATGTCCGTGAGAACTGTTTCTATCCCTCCAAAGAAGGTGTCGGTTATATCACACTCTCTGGTTTTACTGTGAAGCAGGCAGCAACCCAGTGGGCACCGCCTACAGCATACCAGGAGGGTATGGTTGGACCGCATTGGTCCAAGGGATGGATCATTGAAGACTGCGAGATTTCAGACTCCAAGTGTTCCGGTATATCGCTCGGAAAATATAAGCAGCCGAACAATGATAACAAATGGCTGCATGGGAAGCTCAAGAACGGAACTCAGACGGAACGTGACTGTATCCTGCAGGCACAGAGGGAAGGCTGGACAAAGGAGAATATCGGTTCGCATATCGTCAGACGCTGCAACATTCATGACTGCGGGCAGACCGGAATTGTAGGACACCTCGGCGGTGTCTTCTCATTGATTGAGGACAATCATATTCATCATATTAACAATAAGCAGAATCTGGCGGGAGCTGAGATCGGCGGCATCAAGATGCACGCTGCGATTGATGTGATTATCCGGAGGAATCACTTCCATCATTGTACGAGAGGTCTTTGGCTCGATTGGCAGGCACAGGGTACAAGAGTAACGCAGAATCTGTTTCACGATAATACGCTGCCTTTTGATGAAAACGCAAATCCGGATAACAATGACGGAGTTGGAGAGGATATCTTTATTGAGGTATCTCATGGTCCAACTTTGGTGGATCACAATATTATGCTGTCGGATTTCTCCATGAAGCTGCCGACACAGGGAGTAGCGGTTGTTCATAATCTGATCGCCGGTTCCTTTACCGCGGTGGGACGCGGTGTAGACAACGGTTCCGATACGATCCCAAGCCCACGTTATACGCCGTATCATGTGCCGCACCGTACGGAAGTAGACGGATTTATGACAATTCTGCACGGTGATATGAGATTTTACAATAATATCTTTATCCAGAAGCCAATTCGTCCTGGTATGGAAGCGATTCACCAGATGGTGAAGGACAACGAGTGGACGGATGGAAATCTGATAGCAGGAACATTCCCGTACGAAGGTTATCCATCTTTTGAAGAATATATTTCTATGTTTGAGGGGTATTGCGGAATGGGTTCACCGGAGCGGGACAAATACTATTCAAAGCTTCCGGTCTGGGCAGGCGGCAATGTATATTTTAATGGAGCCAGAGCGATGTCCACGGAAACGGATGCAATTGTAGATACAGAGCATGAGATTACCGTTGGTATAAAGGAAGAAAACGATGTTTGGACACTGGAAACAAATGTGTATGATTATCTGCCGGAGACTGCATGTGCGATGATTTCGACGGAGACACTGGGGATGGCATTTGAACCGGAGGAAAAGTTTGAGAATCCTGACGGGACACCAATTGTATTCCAGTATGATTATTTCGGCGGCCGTCATGGTGTGAATCCGCTTGCAGGACCATTTGCCGCAAGGGATGTGGCGAAGCAGCCGCTGACTGTTTAGTTTCAGGGCGGTACTTGCTGCCAGGCGGGTATGAGCAGGCGGCGGTACCGGGCAAAGCAGGAGGTGAATAGTAATGGCCAGAGAATATCATGTGGCGCTGACAGGAAATGACTGGGGTTCGGGATCGAAGGAGGAACCCTTTGCAACGATTCAAAGGGCAGCAGACGCGGCGATGCCGGGAGATACAGTGGTCGTTCATGAAGGAGAATATCGCGAGTGGGTTGATCCCAAAATGGGCGGTATCAGCGATATTGAGAGAATTACGTACTGTGCTGCACCGGGAGAGAAGGTTGTGATCAAGGGTTCAGAGCGGATTACCGGATGGGAACAAATGGAGGGAACAGTCTGGAAAGCGATTATTCCGAACCGTATATTTGGTGATTTTAACCCGTACAGTACCTATCTTTACGGTGACTGGATGGTAGGGCCGCAGTATCCGACCGTACATCTGGGAGATGTGTATTTAAACGGAAAATCGTTCTTCGAAGCACTGAGCGTGGAAGAAGTGCAGAAAGCCGAGAAGCGGGAGACTGGCTACTGCCTTCCGTGGAAGAGCTACAATGAGCCGATTCCGAATGCGGAGGATACTGTTTATCAGTGGTATGCAGAGGTGGACAGCGAGAATACGACAATCTGGGCGAATTTCCAGGGAGCTGACCCTAATACAGAGCTGGTCGAGATTAACGTGAGAAAATGTGTCTTTTATCCGAAACAGTCCAACAGGGATTATATTACGGTATCTGGTTTTGAAATGGCGCAGGCAGCATGTCCGTTTGCCCCGCCGACAGGCGACCAGCCGGGACTGATCGGTACACATTGGAGCAAGGGCTGGATTATTGAGAACAATCACATTCATGATGCGAAGTGCAGTGCGGTAAGCCTCGGCAAGGATGAAAAGACGGGTGACAACCTGTTTACGAAAACAAGAAGAAAGCCTGGATATACCTACCAGTTTGAGGCAGTCGGAAAAGCACTGCAGCTTGGCTGGAATAAGGATAATATCGGATCCCATATTGTACGAAATAATGTGATTCACGACTGCGGACAGAATGGTGTAGTAGGACATCTGGGCTGCGTTTTCAGTGAAGTATATGGAAATGAAATCTACCGGATTGCAACCAAGCATGAGTTCTTCGGTTATGAAATTGCAGGAATTAAGTTCCACGCGGCGATTGATACGCAGATTTATCGCAATTATATTCACGATTGTACTCTGGGAATCTGGCTTGACTGGGAAACACAGGGAACCAGAATCAGCAGCAACCTTCTGTGCCAGAATATCCGGGACCTGATGGTAGAGGTATCCCACGGTCCTTATCTGGTAGACAATAATATTTTTGCGTCCCCGTACAGCTTTGAGAATGCTTCACAGGGTGGTGCTTATATACATAATCTCGTGCTGGGAAATATGAAGCACTGGACTGTGCTGACGCGTTCGACACCGTACCATTTTCCGCATACCACGGCAATTATGGCCTCCTCTTTCATTTACGGAGGAGATGACAGATTCTATCAGAATATTTTTGTGGGCGGTGCGGATACGCTTGGTGAGGAAGAAGGAGTATCCTGCGGCACGGTGGCGTTCAATGACCATCCGGCCACTTATGATGAATACATTGATCTGATTGAGAAAGCTTATCCGGGAGATGAAGACCTCTACGTAAAAGTGAACCAGCCGGTATATATTAACCGCAATGTATATCTGCAGGGAGCAGAGGGCTATGCCCGTGAGGAGGACAGCTATCGTGGTGATGCTGTGCTGAAGGCTGAGATCAGGGCAGAGGAGACAGCAGAGGGATGTCAGGTTTATCTGGAAGCAGACGTGGATGAGTCAATCCTGAAGCAGGCCGCTGTTATCATACAGACGAAGGATCTGGGATGTACACGCGCGGCAGAGGGACTTTTCGAGAATCCGGATGGAACGCCGATTACTTTTGATGTGGATTATTGCGGACAGAAGAGAAAAAGTGATCATGTCATCGCAGGACCGATCAATGGATTGAAAGTAGGACACAATAGAATCAGAGTTTGGTAATCCGATAAAAGGAGATGTGTTATGAGAGCAACGAAAGAATATCGTCTTTCTCTGACAGAAGAAGCACGGAAGATCGTGGATGGTCTGTCACTGGAAGAAAAAGTAAACCTGATGGGTGCGAATATTTATCTGAGTCAGATGCAGGAGGTCCTGGACAGCCTGAGCAGCGAAAATACCCATTACAATATGACACCGTATCCGGCAGGAGGGATTGAAGGCGTCATTCCTCCGATGCAGTTCTGCGATGGACCGCGCGGTGTGGTATGCGGAATTGGACAGACAACGTGCTTCCCGGTATCTATGGCGAGAGGAGCTTCCTTTGATCCGGAGCTGGAAGAGGCGATCGGCCATGCAATTGGAAAAGAAACACGTGCATTCGGCGGAAACCTGTTTGCGGGTGTCTGCATCAATCTTCCGTACAATCCGGGGTGGGGCAGAAGCCAGGAAACGTACGGGGAAGAATCCTTTGCAATCGGTCAGATGGGTGCGGCGCTTGTAAGGGGCGTTCAGGATGAAGATGTCATGGCCTGCGTGAAGCACTTTGCATTCAACCAGATGGAAAACGCCAGATTTAAGGTCAGTGTTTATGCGGATAAGCGGACAGAGCGCGAAGTATTCCTGCCGCACTTTAAGGATTGTATCGACGCAGGAGCGGCTTCCATTATGAGTTCCTACAACCTGTACAATCAGGTACAGTGCGGCCATAACAAATATCTGCTGAGTACCATCCTGAAGGGAGAATGGGACTTTGACGGATTTGTGATGAGTGATTTCATCTATGGAATCAAGGATACCGTCGAAGCTGCAAACGGCGGTCAGGATATGGAAATGTGTATTACGCAGTATTTCGGAGACAAGCTGGTAAAAGCTGTGCAGGATGGTTTTGTTCCGGAGAGCAAGGTAGATGAGGCGGCACTCCGTATCGTCCGTACGATTCTGGCGTTTGACCGCGGACACAAAGAATATGACATGTCAGTTGTGGGATGTGCAGAGCATATTGCTCTGGCAAAGCGGGCCGCAGAGGAGTCCATTACTCTTATTAAAAATGATGATGTGCTTCCGCTTGATAAGCATGGCATCAAGAAGCTTGCAGTTCTTGGAAAGCTTGCAGATTATGAAAATATCGGTGACCACGGCTCGAGCTGTGTATATCCGAAATATGTAGTTACACCGCTGCAGGGAATCGCAGCAGTGGCACCGGAGGTTCAGGTGATCTATGAAGACGGCTCTGATCTGGAAGCGGCAAAGAAAGCGGCTGCAGAAGCGGATGCGGTACTCTTCGTAGTCGGCTACAATTTCGATGACGAAGGGGAATATATTTCCGGAGACGATTTCGGAAGCATGTCCGGTGCGGCAGAGAGTGTCGGCGGAGACAGAAAGCCGGGACTTGGTCTGCACAGAGATGAAGAGGAATTGATCCAGCAGGTTGGTCCGGTGAATAAAAAATCTGCGGTTGTTATGATCGGCGGAAATACAATCACCATGAAGGAGTGGCAGGATTGCGTAGGAGCAGCTCTGATGGCTTATTATCCGGGACAGGAAGGCGGTACTGCAATCGCCGAAATCCTGTTCGGTGATGTAAATCCGAGCGGAAAGCTGCCGTATGTGGTTCCGGTTGATGAAAAGGATCTGCCGCAGGTGGACTGGGAAGCTACGGAACAGTATTACGGATATTATCACGGCTATACAAAGCTTGAAAAGGAAGGAATTGCACCGTTGTATCCGTACGGACACGGCCTGTCATATACCACCTTTGAGGTATCGGACGCGTCCTTTGCAGCAGATACAGAAACGGTGACGGCAGTTTGCAATGTAAAAAATACCGGAGCTGTTGCCGGGACAGAGGTTGTACAGATGTATGTTGGCTTTGGTAATTCCAAAGTGGACCGCCCGGTCAAGATACTGAGAGGTTTTACACGTGTGGAATTGCAGCCAGGGGAGGAAAAGGAAGTAACAATCACCTGTCCGGTAGAAAAACTGGCTTATTATAATGCATATACCCGTCAGATGGAAGTAGAAGCGATGGAGTATGAAATGTATATCGGTACAAGCTCCGCGGACAAGGATCTTTTGAAAGGAAGCATCCGGTTGTAGATTTCATGTAACCGCAGGCAGCGGAAACAGAGGAACTATCCATAAAGAAAAGCCGCATTTCAAACTGGACGATATGCAGGCTGCAGAGTCACCGATCAGGAAGCTGCTGCGTAGGAAGTTTCAGTCCGTGGATGAAATGGAACAAGAATAACTTACAGGAGAATTTCGAAATGAAAATTGCATTGATTAATGAGAACAGTCAGGCGGCCAAGAACAGTATGATCGAACATGCGTTGCGCAAGGTTGTAGAGCCGATGGGGCATGAAGTATTCAATTATGGAATGTATGCGGCGGACGATGCAGCACAGCTTACCTATGTACAGGTAGGGATTCTGGCGGCAGTACTGCTGAATTCCGGTGCGGCTGATTATGTGATCACAGGCTGCGGTACCGGTGAGGGAGCCATGCTTGCCTGCAACTCTTTCCCGGGAGTGATCTGCGGTCATGTGGAAGATCCACTGGATGCTTATACATTTGCACAGATCAATGACGGAAACGCGATTGCGCTTCCTTTTGCCAAGGGATTTGGCTGGGGTGGAGATCTGAATCTGGAGTACATCTTCGAAAAGCTCTTCGCGGAAGAGAGCGGACAAGGCTATCCTCGTGAGCGCGCTGTCCCGGAGAAACGCAATAAAAAGATTCTTGACGAGGTAAAGACACTGACCTATCGTGATATGTCAGAAATCCTGACCTCCATCGACCGTGAACTTGTAAAAGGGGCACTGTCTACCGAGGGTTTCGCGAAATATTTTGAAGCAAATTGCAGGGATGAAAAGCTGAAGGCAGCCGTACAGGAAGTACTTGCCTGAAAAAACTGGAGAAGTGAGCAGAGCCAGAAGGGATGCGGTATAAAGCCGGGTTCCTTCTGGTTTTTAGAAACAGGGGATTGCGGAAGCCGGATTGCCTGTACGAAATATTGCCATAGACTTAGAGGTGATACCGTGATGATATTTGGAGGGAACGATATGAAAAAAGACGGAATTTTTTTTACAAAAGAAGAATTTCAGCCAGAGGTGCTGGATAATGGTGTTGTACGCACAATTAAAGGCTATATTGACGATCTGATGGTGGCGGAGCTTGTCTGGAAAAAGGGACAGGAGGGTGCAGTTCATTCACATCCGCACCGCCAGTGCGATTATATTATCAAAGGCAGGTTTGAGGCGAATCTGAACGGAGAGAAGAGAATCCTTGGACCTGGCGAGTGTTTTTATATTGAGGAGAATGTACCTCACGGACTGATTGCGCTTGAAGATGATGGTGTGATTCTGGATATTTTCACACCGATGAGAAAGGACTTTGTGAAGTAGAAAATAGCAGGAGGCATTATGGATATATTGAAAAAATTTTCCCTGGAGGGAAAGACGGCGCTGGTAACAGGCGCAGCGTATGGAATCGGCTTTGCGATTGCGGAAGCATTGGCGGACGCAGGTGCGAAGATTGCGTTTAACTGCCGCAGCCGGAAACATATGGATGAGGCGTTGAAAGCGTACAGCGAAAAAGGAATTGAAGCCCGGGGCTATATTTGCGATGTGACGGATGAAACTCAGGTGGAGAAAATGGTTGCAGAGATTGAGGCAGAGCTTGGAGTGATTGACATACTGGTCAATAATGCCGGCATTATTAAAAGAATCCCGATGACGGAAATGACTGCGGAGGAATTCCGCGAGGTTGTGGATATTGATCTGAATGCACCATTTATTGTGTCAAAAGCCGTAATTCCGGGCATGATAAAAAAAGGGCACGGGAAAATTATTAATATCTGTTCCATGATGAGCGAGCTGGGGAGGGAAACGGTATCAGCCTATGCAGCCGCAAAGGGCGGATTAAAAATGCTGACCAGAAATATTGCTTCTGAATATGGGAAATATAATATCCAGTGCAATGGTATTGGCCCGGGCTATATTGCAACTCCTCAGACTGCCCCGTTACGGGAACGGCAGGCGGACGGTTCGAAGCATCCGTTTGACAGTTTTATTATCAGCAAGACACCGGCAGAACGCTGGGGAGATCCGGAGGACCTGATGGGGCCGGCTGTGTTCCTTGCTTCGGAGGCATCTGATTTTGTGAACGGCCATATTCTGTATGTCGATGGAGGAATTCTGGCTTACATTGGAAAGCAGCCGTAATTCCCGGAGAAGTTCAGCGTTCCTGCTGCAGTATTGTCACGGAGAATCTCACGTCCTGCGGCAATCCGGCAGTGATTTTACAGATTAAGGCAGAACTGCCAAAACAAATGCCCCTATTTGGGGGAGTGAAACAATTTGTTATGGGAAATACTGATTTGCGAGGAAGAAGTTAAAATCAGGAGGTTTTATGAATGTGTAATTATATGCCCATAACAGATGTATATGCAAGAGAAATACTGGATTCCAGAGGAAATCCGACGGTGGAGGTGGAAATCATGACGGAGGACGGCAGTGTCGGCCGGGCCGCCGTACCCTCCGGGGCTTCTACAGGTCAGTATGAGGCGGCTGAACTCCGGGATGGACAGAGCCGCTATTATGGAAAAGGTGTTGAGCAGGCGTGCCATTACGTGAATACCGTTCTGGCAGATGCGGTAATCGGAGAGAATGTATATGGTCAGGCATCAATTGACCGGATTCTGAGACGGGAGGATGGAACGCCGAACAAGAAGCGGCTTGGAGCGAATGGAATTCTCGGTGTATCTATGGCGGCTGCTGTGACGGCTGCACGGTCGCTGAATATGCCGTTATTCCGATATCTGGGTGGAATGCACGCACACAGGATGCCGGTGCCGATGATGAATATCCTGAACGGGGGGGTTCATGCAGACAATACAGTAGATTTGCAGGAATTTATGATTATGCCGGTTGGAGCGGATTGCTTTTCCTATGGCCTGCAGATGTGTGCGGAGATCTACCATACGCTGAAGGGATTGCTGAAGTCACGGGGATTGTCCACAGGAGTTGGAGATGAGGGAGGCTTTGCCCCGGATCTCGAGGATGCAGAGGCAGTACTTTCACTGATTTGTGAGGCTGTCGAAAAAGCGGGCTATACAATAAAAAAAGATATCGTGATTGCGTTGGATGCAGCGGCAAGTGAACTGTACGATGCAGAGCAGCAGTCCTATTATTTCCCGGGAGAAAGCCGGATGAAAGGGAAAGAGGTACGACGAAGCACCGGGGAGATGATCCATTATCTGGAGGAACTGTGCAGTAAGTTCCCGATTGCTTCGATAGAGGATGGATTGGATGAGAATGACTGGGAAGGCTGGACGGCGCTGACCGGAAAGCTGGGCAGCAGAATACAGCTGGTCGGCGACGACTTGTTTGTAACAAATGATAAGCGGCTTGCGGAAGGAATCGTGCGGAATGCCGGAAATGCGATTCTGGTCAAAGTCAATCAGATCGGGACACTGACAGAAGCATTCGATGCGATTGAGCTGGCGCACAGGAGCGGTTACCGGACCGTGATTTCCCACCGCTCCGGTGAGACGGAGGATACCATGATCGCGGATATTGCAGTCGCAGTCGGGGCAGGTCAGATCAAGACGGGAGCACCGTGCAGGAGCGAACGTGTGGCAAAATATAACCAGCTTCTGCGGATTGAGGATTATATCGGATTTGCAGCGACATTTGAAAGCCCGTTTGCCGAACTGTAAGCAAAAATCCCGGCAAAAGCGGAAAAAACAGTTGAAATCTTCCACATCCTGTGATAGACTGAACATGTTTGACGTAGGAGGTGTGATTGACTGTGAGAACTTTTCTGACCATTATTTTTATATTAGTTTGTATTGCATTGACTGTACTGGTACTGGCACAGCAGGGAAAAGATGCCGGACTTGGAGCGATTGGCGGTTTAGGGGATACCTACTGGAGTAAAAATAAATCGCGTTCCATGGAAGGGAAGTTGGTTCAGTTTTCGACGATACTGGCGGTGGCATTCATTGTGCTGGCAGTAATTCTGAACCTGAATTTTTAAGAAGACGAAGGACTGGATGCAATCATGCACCGGTCCTTCTTGCGTTTTGTGCAGGAGATTATATGGTAGAAGAACAATTTGAGCGCCGGAAAAAGGTGCTGTATGAAATGATTTGCGACAAGCATTATGTGCCGATGAAGATAAAGGAAATCGCCATTTTGCTGCAGATTCCGAAGGAAAAACGGGAGGAACTGCGTGAGGTACTGGATTCTCTTGTGATGGAAGGGAAGATTGAGGTGACTTCCAAAGGAAAATACCGGAAGTCAAAGGCCAGATTTGTAACAGGCACCTATATCGCGAATCCGCGGGGGTTCGGATTCGTAGAAGTCGAGGGACGCGAATCGGATATTTTCATTCCGGAGGAAAATGCCGGAACCGCAATGCATCAGGATCAGGTGCAGGTGGCGATCCTGCAGAGTCCTGAGGGAAAAAGGCAGGAAGGAAGCATCGTGCGGATTCTGGAACGGGGGATCACAGAAGTGATCGGGACGTATCAGCAAAGCCGCACATACGGTTTTGTGATCCCGGATAATCCACGGATTCTCTCGGATATTTTTATTGCACAGGAGCATGGGAATGGAGCAGTGGAAGGCCATAAAGTCAGAGTAAAGCTCCTGAATTACGGTGAGAACGGGAAAAATCCGGAAGGGAAGGTCATGGAAATCATCGGACATATCAATGATCCGGGAACGGATATTTTGTCTGTGGTTTATGAATACAAGCTTCCGACAGAGTTTCCGGCAAAGGTTCTCAAACAGGCAGAGCGAATCCCGCCGGAGGTCAGTGATGCAGACCGGGAGGGAAGGCTTGACCTGCGTTCCTGGAATATGGTCACGATTGACGGGGAGGATGCGAAGGATCTGGATGACGCTGTCTCTTTGACTGTGGAGGGGATGCATTACCATCTGGGGGTGCATATCGCTGATGTGACGAATTATGTGCAGGAAAACAGCGCGCTGGATCATGAAGCGTTGAATCGGGGGACGAGTGTTTATCTGGCAGATCGGGTCATTCCGATGTTGCCGCACCGTCTTTCGAATGGGATCTGTTCTCTGAATGCAGGGGCGGACCGGCTGGCCCTCAGCTGCCTGATGGAATTTGATGAGAGAGGAAAGCTCGTATCCCACCAGATCGCGGAGACTGTGATTTGTGTCAACCGGAGAATGTCTTACAATCAGGTGAAAGCGATTCTGGAGGATGGAGACGAAACATTGCGGACCAAGTTCCGGGAGCAGGTTGGAATGCTGGAACAGATGAGGGAATTATCTGCGGTTCTGCGTGAGGCTAGAAGAAAACGCGGTGCAGTGGACTTTGATTTTCCAGAGGCAAAAATCAGGTTGGATGAGCAGGGTGTTCCGGTGGAAATCCATCCGTATCTGAGAAATGTGGCCACGGATCTGATCGAGGACTTTATGCTGGCAGCGAATGAGACTGTTGCGGAGGATTTTTACTGGCAGCAGATGCCATTTGTTTACCGGACCCATGAAGCACCGGACCCGGAGAAGATAAGAGCATTGGCCACGATGATTTATGCGGGAAGTACGGCGGCCGGCAGAAAGAGGACAGCTTCAGGCTACGCATTGAAGGGTGTATCCGATGAGATCCGCCCGAAAGAGATTCAAAGGCTCCTGAAGGAAGTGGAAGGGACACCGGAAGAGCGGATGATCAGCCGTCTGACACTTCGGGCGATGAAGCAGGCGTCGTATACGACAGAATGTATCGGTCATTTTGGTCTGGCTGCAAAGTACTACTGTCATTTCACATCCCCAATCCGGCGATATCCGGATCTTCAGATACACCGTATTATTAAGGATGTGCTGAGAGGGCGGATGAATGAGGAAAAACGCCTGCATTATACAGAAATTCTGCCGCAGGTGGCGGAACAGTCCAGCAAGACAGAACGAAGTGCGGAGGAAGCAGAGCGCGAGACCATCAAACTCAAAAAGGCTGAATATATGCAGCAGCATATCGGGGAAGAGTTTGAGGCAGTTGTATCGGGAATTACTTCTTATGGCCTGTATGCGGAGCTTCCGAACACGGTAGAAGGACTGGTGCATGTGACCCGGATGTACGATGACCGGTATGTTTATCAGGAAGAGCTGGCAGAGATGAGAGGAATAGATACGGGACGGACATTCCGCCTTGGTGATTCGCTGATGGTGCGCGTGGTCGGCGCGGACAAGATGACGAAGACGGTGGATTTTGAACTGTGCGACGATGAAAGTGCCGGCATGTAACGTCGTGAAGGAAACACGTCAGATACCTGCTGTATGACAGAATCTGCAGTACAGGGAAAATCTGAAAATAGAATATGGAGGAGAGGAAAACGGAGATGGGAGAGAGTATCAAGCTGATTGCGAATAATAAAAAGGCGTATCACGATTATTTTATAGAGGATAAATATGAGACAGGAGTGGCGCTGCATGGGACAGAAGTGAAATCCATCCGTATGGGGAAATGCAGTATCAAGGAATCCTTTGTCCGGATTGAACAGGGGGAGGTATTCATCTATGGAATGCACATCAGCCCGTATGAGAAAGGAAATATTTTTAACAAAGATCCGCTGCGTGTGAAGAAGCTGCTGCTCCACCGCAGTGAGATCAATAAAATGACCGGAAAAATCGCGGAGAAGGGCTATACTCTGGTGCCGCTACGTGTCTACCTCAAAGGCAGTCTGGTAAAAGTCGAGATCGGCCTTGCAAAAGGTAAGAAGCTGTACGACAAGAGACAGGACATTGCGAAGAAGGACCAGAGAAGAGAGGCAGAAAAAGAATTTAAGGTACGTAATTTAGGATAGAAATTGGTACTTGACAGATAAAGCGTCACATAATATATTATATAGGAACAACTTCCGGGGTAGTAAAGGTTTCGACGGGGGTTATGAAGCTGGAGAAGCTATCCGCAGG
>JAUNGL010000075.1:0-2748 GCA_030524665.1 Lachnospiraceae bacterium
ATATCGGATTCGGCGGTGTTGACCACGTTCTCGCAAGCGGACAGGATATCAACATTATGGTATTCGATACAGAGGTTTACTCTAATACAGGCGGACAGGCTTCCAAGTCCACACAGCCAGGTGCAGTAGCACAGTTCGCAGCAGCTGGTAAGGAAGTTAAGAAGAAAGATATGGCTTCCATCGCAATGAGCTACGGTTATGTATATGTAGCACAGATCGCTATGGGTGCTGATTTCAACCAGACTGTTAAGGCTATCGCTGAGGCAGAGGCTTATCCGGGACCGTCACTGATCATTGCTTACGCTCCGTGTATCAACCATGGTATCAAGAAGGGTATGAGCAAGGCTCAGACAGAGGAAGAACTGGCAGTTAAGTCCGGATACTGGCATCTGTTCCGCTTCAACCCGGCAGCAGACTCCAAGTTCACTCTGGATTCCAAGGCTCCGACAGGAGATCTTATGGAGTTCCTGAACGGCGAAGTACGTTACAATTCACTGAAGCGTGCTAATCCGGAAAGAGCAGAGAAGCTGTTTGCTAAGAACGCAGGATACAATAAGGAAAGATACGAATATCTGAACAAGCTGATTACTCTCTATGGAGACAAATAAATTCCGGGATAATGGAATTGGCATCAGATAGATAAGAATTTAAATGGCTGCTGTACTGAGCTATTCGGTACAGCAGCCAATTTTTTATCATGTACACAGCTGCAGGTTTATTTATTCGCCTCAGTATGCAGAAAACTGTCGGTCACAGGTTTTATGTTAAAAGTGGCACCGGCCGGTTATTCGTTCTGAGTAGCATGATGTGAAGATTTATGGAAAAACACAGGAACCGCCCCAATGAAAAAGGGCAGGAAGGTGACCATAAACCGGAAAATAATAATGGCGGAAGCAGTTGCACTTGCGTTGGTCAATTTGGAAAACAGAAAGGAAAATATGTATTCCTGTGAACCGAAGCCGGATGGCATCGGAATGATTCCGGCAAGCATGTATCCAATTGCAGTCATGGCAGACATTTGAATCATGGACAGTGAGGAATCGCCGCTTCCAAAATAAGGAATCAGATAGAGCACCAGCTGCTGAATAATGCTAAGGAGCAGCAGATGGAGAGCAAAGCTTTTTTCGTGGTAGACGGTCTCGGCTTCTGTCTGGAGAAGTGAGACTTGTTCCTGTAGTTTATCCAGACTTTCAGTCCAGGGGACGTGATTTTTGGAAATACGGTACGCATGCCGAAACAAAAAGGCTGTAAATTTCCTGGAAAACGAGATTGTGATTAAAAATAAAAGCAGTGCCATACTTAAAAATAATCCCGCAGTGACGGCATGACGGTAAGGATGTATGGTAAAGCGGATCGAAGGAAAAAAGAGCAGAGAAAGTACACCGAGCACCCACACAGCGGCCCGAAAAAAAATAGTCTGAAGCAGACAGGCTCCCATACTGTTTCCGACCGGAAGCCCATCGTGTGTCAGATAATAGACTTTGGTAATGCCCATACCGCTTCCAAAAGTGGCAACCCGGAAGAAAGAACCGCACAGTACGGCGTGTATTCCATTTCCTACCGAGAGTGTTGCGCAGTATCGGCGGCCGAACAGGTACAGAATGTATCCGTCCAGGATTTGATAGAGTATGGCGGCAAGGAGGGCCATAAAAAGAAAATGGAGAGGAATATGTCGCATATATTGGAGCACTTCCTGAAATAAATCCTGATTTTTATGAACAGCAGTGAGAAGCAATATAAGCAGAACAGGATAACCGATCAGTGGTTTCCATTTTTCTTTATTTATGTCGGGTTTGCTGATTTTCATAAAATAAATACCCCTTTAATTTGCTGGTGAAAAGTGTTTTGTCAAATTATATTGTTTTTATGGAAAATTGTAAATAGACGAAAAAATAAATTTGTCTGAGATTTAGACCTGTGGTTGCTGGTTAGACAGCTGCCATGTTGGCAGACAAATAGACAGTAATAAACTGTGCGGTCCGATTTGGATTCCGATGTAAACGTAAATATTTGATAAAAAGGAGGAAGAGTGTATGTGTGAATGCGGAGTATGTGAACGGATTGAATTGATACGTCAGGGAAAAAATCCATATTTTGTGAGAGAACTGGAGACGGGATATGTTGTTCTGGGAGATTATCAGAGATTTCCGGGTTATACATTATTTTTGTGTAAAGAACATGCCACGGAGCTTCATTTTCTGGAACCGGAATTCCGGAATAAATTTTTGCAGGAGATGGCCTGTGTGGCAGAAGCGGTGTATCATGCATTTGAACCGGATAAGCTGAATTATGAATTGCTGGGTACCGGAAATGCGGTTCATATGCATTGGCACATTTTCCCGCGGCGCAAAGGAGATACACCGAAGGCTGGGCCAGTGTGGAAACTGGATCGGACGGAAATGTACAATGAAAAGTACCGCCCGACAGAAAAGGAGCTGGCGGCGATGAAGGAAAAATTGAACTTTGAGTTTGACAGAATGGGAGTTTGAGGATACCTGCCCCATTCCGGGAATCATTCGGGATATGTGCTGTTACTGTTCGCATACAGATGCCACATGAACAGCAAGGAAGTGTTGTAAAAGTCTACAAAAAGTCGACGGATAATAGCTGTGATTTGTGCAAAAATATGATGCGATAGTGAGAAAAGGAAGTAAACTTAAGAAGAGATTAAGAAAATGGTGTATGTCCTTTGCGGTTTTGCTGTTTGTATTGTGCGCAATGCCAGTGGTGAAAGCAGAGGCAAAGGAA
>JAUNGL010000075.1:2848-16367 GCA_030524665.1 Lachnospiraceae bacterium
TCTGGAGAGTGCGATCAAGTCTGTAAAGAATGGGGATACGATTGTTCTGAAAAAGAATGTGAGCTATACGAAGCCTCTGACCATCAGCCGCTCCGGCAAAAGCTTTACCATCAATCTGAACAAAAAGACGATTACGTTCCAGAATGCGAAGAGCTATCTCTCTGTCAAAAAAGGAACGGTTATTTTGAAGAATGGTACACTGGTGCAGAAAGCTGACAAGGCGTATATTATTAAAACTGCCAAAGATACGAAACTGACGGTGGATAGCGGTACATATAAAGAGTTGATTACGAATATTGGAACGATGACAATCAAAAATGGTACATTTACCAATATTGGCAAGACGACAACTCTGGATTATGCCACGATCAATAACAAGGGTACAATGACAATCAACGGCGGTACAATAAACGGCAAGAAGATGCAGGCAGTGTCCAATCAGGGAAAAATGACCATTAATGGAGGAACCTTTAAGACTGCAATTCCATTTGGCGAGGGGTTGGAGGATCCCAATATACCGGAGCAGCAGCCGGATACCCTGATTTATAACTATGGCAAAGGAAGGCTGACGATTAATGGCGGCAAATTTACTTCCACAGTACTGTCACTGCTGAATACGGAGAAGGCCGCTGTAACTGTAAATAAAGGAAAAGCTTCCTTTACTTCACAATTGGTCGGATGTTTTACAAATTTTGGAATTGCCAATGTGAAAGGCGGTACATGGACAACAAAAGAAGAAGGCTGGGGTGTTTTCTATAACTGGGGTCCTATGTCTGTCAGCAATGTAACGGTCAAATCGAACTGGTCGGTGCTGGAGAGTTATGACAGCACTATCCTTAAGGTACAGAGCGGTAAATTTACTTCGGCATGCAATGGCGATCCGGCCATGATAATTGCCTTCGGAGAGTCTTCGATCCGGGTAAATGCAGGAACCTTTACCGGTAAGAGAACATGGGGCTGCTGGAAGGATGAAGGGGCTGCAATCAAGCTTTCCAATGCTGTGAAGATGACAGTGAAGGATGTGAATAAAACAGGGAATCTGTTCTGGGATTAATATCTGTATGGACGCAGGCGGGGCTGAGGCCGGCGTGGCGTACGGTTGAATCGTAACGTATAAAGAAATAGTTTTGAAGTGATGAAACAGTAGTCTGAATGGCTGCTGTTTCTTTTTAAATCATACGTATTCGGAGAAAACAGGAGTGACGAAAACGGAAAAGAGTGATAAGATGAAGCAGATACCATATACGGGAGGATACAGGGAATGCTGCGCAGAAAAAAGGGAACGGACAACAGGAATATGAAAAGAGAGGGCAACGGACTGAATCGGCGGGGAGCATATGACCGGGGGAGACGCAGGGTACTGACCGGGAGCAATCTCCTGCTGGCATTGATCGGAACGCTGCTGATTTTCTGTGCAGCGGTTATTATTGTTCTGAATCTGCGGCAGATTTACTATTTTGACATCCATTTCTTGAATTTATCAGAAGAAGTCGGGCTGGATGACTGGATTATCCGGCGGAATTATGATACACTAATAGACTACAACCTGATCACAAAGCAGATACAGGAGCTGCGGTTCCCTTCCTTTCCAATGTCGGAATCCGGGAGAATCCATTTTGAAGAGGTCAGGAGGATTTTCTTTGGGATTCAGTATCTCGGGGCAGCGAGCCTTGTGTTGTTTCTGTTGGGATTTCTGCGCAAGCTGTACCGCAGGGATTATGGCTGCCTGAAAATTATGTCAGTATTGACTGTGGCGATCCCGGCAACGTTGGGGATTGCCGTGGCACTGGACTGGGAGCAGTTTTTCGTCCGGTTCCATCAATTGTTTTTCAGGAACGATTATTGGCTGTTTGACCCTGTGACGGACCCGGTAATCAATATTCTGCCGGATGCTTTTTTCCTGCATTGTGCAGTGACGGTGCTGTTTTTGATTCTGCTGGGCAGTATACTGGGCGGAGGACTGTACCGGAGACTGACGAAAAGATACCGGGGATCATTATACAGAAGGTAAATCTGTCTGAACACCGGATGTCGTGGATGGTATCTTCTTTCGGGAGCAGGCAGAATAAATTCATGCAGTATAGTGCAGTTTAGGCTGTAATACGGAATGTGCAGATTACAGGGAAATGTTTATCGGCAGTTCCAGAATCTGTATCAAATATAAAACAGACGAAAGTACGTCAAATAAAATATGGAGGTTATTTATGAATCTTTCTTTGATTCCACAGTATGAACTTTTGCAGCAGAAATACATTGATGATATTCAGTCTGGGGGTTATCTGCTTCGCCACAAAAAGAGCGGCGCCAGAGTACTGGTACTGCAGAATGATGATGATAATAAGGTATTTAATATTGCATTCCGCACTACGCCGAAGGACAGCACCGGAGTAGCACATATTCTGGAGCATAGTGTACTCTGCGGAAGCCGTCTGTTTCCGACGAAGGATCCGTTCGTTGAGCTCGTCAAGGGTTCTCTGAATACATTCCTGAATGCAATGACATATCCGGACAAGACCATGTATCCGGTGGCAAGCTGCAATGAGCGCGATTTCTGCAATCTGATGCATGTCTATCTGGATGCAGTTTTTTATCCGAATATATATAATAAGGAAGAAATATTCCGCCAGGAGGGCTGGAATTACGAGCTGGAGAACCCGGATGATGAAATTATCTATAATGGTGTTGTTTATAATGAAATGAAGGGCGCCTTTTCTTCTCCGGAGGATGTTATGGAGCGGGAGATTATGAATACGCTCTTTCCGGACACGACATACGGGGTAGAGTCAGGCGGTGATCCGGTTCATATTCCTGAGCTTACGTATGAGGCATTTCTGGATTTCCACCGGACGTATTATCATCCGTCGAACAGCTATATTTATCTGTACGGAAATCTGGATATGGAAGAACGGCTGAACTGGATGGACCGGGAGTATCTGAGCAGGTTCGAGGCTTTGGAAGTGCACTCGGAGATCGGATTTCAGAAGCCGTTCGATGCGATGCAGGAGTTTTACCGGAAGTATCCGGTCGCAGAGAATGATTCATTGGAGGACAATACGTATCTTTCCTTCAATGCAGTGATCGGCACGAGTCTGGATGTGGAGCTTTGCAACGCGTTTGCCGTACTGGAATACGCTCTGGTGTCAGCGCCCGGGGCAAAGCTGAAGCAGGCGCTGTTGGATGCAGGAATCGGCAAGGATATCATGGGTTCCTATGACAGCGGAACACTTCAGCCGGTGTTCAGTGTGATTGCAAAGAATGCGAATCTTTCAGAAAAGGAACGGTTCCTCTCCGTGATCCGGAATACTTTGCAGGAGATCGTTGCAGAAGGTGTTGATAAAAAGGCAATTCTGGCAGGGATCAATACGATGGAATTCAAATTCCGTGAGGCTGATTACGGCTCATTTCCAAAAGGGCTGATCTATGGAATCGACCTGTTTGACAGTTGGCTGTATGATGAGAACCGTCCCTTCGATTATCTGGAACAAATTCCGGTCTACACCGCACTGCGTGAGAAAGTGGAAAGCAATTATTATGAAGAGCTGATTCAGAAATATCTGCTCGATAATCCGCATGAGAGCCTGCTTGCGGTAGAGCCGGAACAGGGAATGACAGACCGGGAAGAGGAGCGGGTACGCCGCCATTTGGAAGATTATAAGAAAGCATTGTCACCGGAAGAAATAAAGGCGCTGATCGAGAGAACAGAAGCGCTGAGGAGGTTTCAGGAGACTCCGGATACTGAGGAGGATATGCAGAAGATTCCGATGCTTGCACGAGAGGATATCGGAAAGAAAGCCGCTTCTTTTGCAAATAAGGAATTGAAATGGGGAGAAAATACGGTTCTTCTTCATGATGTATTCACAAATGGGATTGCTTATCTGAATCTGCTGTTTGACAGCTCCTGTGTCTGCCGCGAAGATATCACGTACCTGGGATTGCTGAAATCCGTGCTTGGTATGGTAGACACAGAACATTACTGCTACAGTGACCTGAACAACGAGATTAATGGCAACACCGGAGGGATTTATCCGGGGCTTTCTGTATTTCCGGTTCTGGAACAGCCGGATCAGATCAGGACGTATTTCGGAATCAAGGCGAGAGTTCTGTATGACAAGATTCCATATGCACTTTCCATGATCCGGGAGATCCTGTATACTTCTTCGTTTGAAAACGACCGGAGGATGTATGAGATTGTAGCACGTTTGAAATCAAGGCTGTCCATGCAGCTGAATTCTGCGGGTCATTCCACTGCTGCTGTCAGAGCCATGTCCTACTTTTCACCGGTGAATGCGTTTAATGATGCGGTCGGAGGAATTGAATTTTATCAGTTTGTTGAGGATCTGGAAAAGAATTTCGAGGAGCGGAAAGCAGAACTGAAGGAGCGGCTTGGAGCACTCTGCAGAAAGCTGTTCTGCCGGGCAGGTTTGCTGTTGAGCGTGACCATGGACGCGGCAGGTTTTGCAATGGCGGAAGGAGAAATGAAACAGTTTATTGCTGCACTGCCGGAAACGGGAGATGGGAAGAAGGACTGTGGAAGCGAAATAATTCAAAACGGAACTCTGGTAGTCTCTGAGGAAGAGAAAGAAGTGCCGCTGCACTGGACGCAGATGGAAGCTGTTCGCAGTAATGAAGGCTTTACGACTCCCGGTCAGGTACAGTATGTGGCACGTACCGGAAATTTCCGGAAAAAAGGCTTTGCCTATACGGGCGCACTTCGGATTCTGAAAGTGATTATGAGTTATGAATATCTCTGGGTAAATATCCGCGTGAAGGGCGGTGCTTACGGATGCATGAGTTCGTTTGGCAGAACGGGAGATGCTTATTTCGTATCTTACCGTGATCCGAACCTGCGCAGAACGAATGAGGTCTATGACGGAATTCCGGAATTTCTGGAGAATTTTACTGTGTCAGAGCGTGATATGACAAAGTATATCATCGGAACGATCAGTGAACTGGATACGCCGCTGACACCGCAGACACAGGGAAGCCGATCTCTGAATGCATGGATGTGCGGGATCACGGAGGAGATGCTTCAGAAAGAACGTGACGAAATTCTGAACGCCGGACAGGAAGATATCCACAGGCTGGCAGATCTGGTTCAGTCTGTGCTTGACCAGCAGTATTTCTGTGTCATCGGTAATGAGGCGAAAATCAAAAAAGACGCGGAACTGTTTCAGACCATTCAGCCGTTGGCAAAATAGGAGTGGGGCTGAAGCAAAGCGACAAGAAGCTGCTGTCCACAGTCCTTCGCCTTTGAAATGTAATGGAAAGAAACAGAGGAGAGAATAGAAATATGGAAAATGCAAAATTCAAATCCGGCTTTGCGACGCTGATCGGCAGACCGAATGTTGGAAAGTCAACACTGATGAATCACCTGATCGGTCAGAAAATAGCAATCACATCAAATAAGCCGCAGACGACACGCAACCGGATACAGACGGTATATACCTCAGAGGAAGGACAAATTATTTTCCTTGATACACCAGGTATCCATAAAGCGAAGAACAAGCTTGGAGAATATATGGTGACAGCGGCAGAAAGCACACTGAAGGAAGTCGATGTCGTGCTCTGGCTGGTGGAGCCGTCTACCTTCATCGGAAACGGGGAACGTCATATTGCAGAACAGCTGAGGCGTGCCGGCGTGCCGGTCATCCTGATCATGAACAAGATTGATACGGCAGAAAAGAGCGAGATATCCCGATTCATGGAAGCGTATCGTCCTCTGCTTGATTTCGCAGATATGATTCCTGTATCGGCACTGCGGGGGCAGAATCTGGACCGGGTCATCCGGGCGATTTTCCGGTATCTGCCATACGGACCGAAGTATTATGATGATGATACTGTGACTGACCAGCCCCAGCGCCAGATTGCTGCAGAACTGATCCGGGAGAAGGCACTCCGCTGTCTGGAAGAGGAAATCCCGCATGGGATTGCAGTTTCCATTGAGAGAATGCGGGAGCGTGAAGACGGCATGATTATGGATATTGAAGCAACGATCATCTGTGAGAGAGAATCCCACAAGGGGATCATCATCGGAAAAGGCGGAACTATGCTGCGCCGGATCGGAAGCCAGGCCCGCAGGGAAATCGAGAAAATGTTGGAGATGCAGGTGAATCTGCAGCTATGGGTGAAGGTGAAAAAGGACTGGCGTGACAGTGATTTTATGATTAAGAATTTCGGCTATGACAAGAAGGAAATATAGCGATGGTGTTCGTATTCCATGCGGAATGACAAAATGAAGGAAGGAGCAGTATGTCTGAAGAATTGTTAGTGACCGGGATGGTGCTGTCGGCGGTGCCGTCCGCGGAATATGATAAAAGAGTAGTGCTCCTGACGAAAGAACGGGGAAAGATCACTGCTTTTGCCCGGGGATCCAGAAAGCCAAACAGTCGTTTGATGGCAGCGACTACGCCGTTTTCCTTCGGTACCTTTGCGGTATATGAAGGAAGAACTGCCTATACGATGGTACGTGCAGAGATATCGAATTATTTTCAGGAACTGAAAACGGATTTTGACGGTACCTGCTACGGAATTTATTTTATGGAGATCGCGGACTATTATTCCCGGGAAAATCTGGATGCTTCCGAGCTGCTGAATCTTCTCTATGCATCACTCCGGGCGCTTATGAATCCGCATCTGGACCGCGAACTTGTACGGAGTATTTTTGAAATGAAGGCGATGGTTCTGGATGGGGAATATCCGTATGAGATCGCTGAAGACGCTACATTGCAGGAATCTACCAGATATGCGCTTTCCTATGTACTGCAGGCCCCGATCCGGAAGCTGTATACATTTACCCTGAAGCCGGAAATCCAAAAGGAGTTTGGCCAGATACAGACCAAAATGATGAAGCGGATCATCGGGCGGGAATTCAAATCCATGGAGGTGATCCGGACATTGCTGGATGTGGGATGATAGATGCTGCACAGCAGGCAGGGAGGTGACTTGCATGGTGTCAAGGCTAAACTGCCCCTCCTGTTGTTACTGTTTATGGGGCAGCTGGTCCCGAGGTGTTCAGGGGCGGTTTCGTACTCAAATCCCGGGTTTTGCAGGAACCGAATAATATAAAAGAAATGGTTGAAAACACCAGATTTTCTATGTATAATAGATTCGATTCGCCGAAAGGCTGGCGTTGGCAAATGGAGGGAACCTGTCCGTGATCTGCCGAGGGAGGTGTAAGGTGTACTTGAGGAAGGTATGGAGAGCAGCATTGCTGGCATCCGGGATCATATTACTTACAGGATGTGAAACAACAAAAGAAGAAGAGTGGACACCACAGGAAGCGGCCGCCATATCACTTGATGCGGACGGACATGTGACCGAGTATCTTTCTGAGAAGCTGGAACAGTCCTACTACAGCTTTGATGAGTTGAATAATATGTTGAATGCAGAAGTATCTGCATACAATTCCGAGCACGGAGAAGGAAAAGTGACTGTGACATCGGCTGCGCAGGAAAATGGTGTGGTGAATCTGGTGATTACCTATGCGTCCGGTGAAGATTATGCGCAGTTTAATAACGTTGAGTTTTACTATGGTTCTATGATTAATGCCCAGCTGGAAGGCTATTTATTTGATGTATCCTATAAAACGGTGAAGGACGGGATCGTGCATGGATCTGAGGTATCCGGAAGTGAAGTACTGAAAAATATGGCAGATATGGTTCTGGTAGTATCTGCTCCGCTGGAGGTACACGTGCCGGGCAATGTGACTTTTACCAGTGCAAATGCCAATGTTCTGTCGAACAGCGTGGTACTTGCCGTAGGTGAGGAGACAGAGGATGGAGATGGAACTGCTTCCGGCGTCAGGATTTCCGCAGAAGAGCGTGCGGATGCCAACCGGGTTTATATTGTATTTGAAGAATGATTCAGGAGGAGAATACTATGGAAAAGACAATGGACAAAATCGTAGCGCTGGCCAAGGGCAGAGGATTCGTATATCCTGGTTCCGAGATTTACGGCGGCCTTGCAAACACCTGGGATTACGGCAATCTTGGTGTAGAACTTAAGAACAATGTGAAAAAGGCATGGTGGAAGAAGTTTATTACAGAGAATCCATACAATGTCGGCGTAGACTGTGCGATCCTGATGAACCCGCAGACCTGGGTGGCATCCGGTCATCTCGGCGGTTTTGCTGACCCGCTGATGGACTGTAAGGAGTGCCATGAGCGTTTCCGTGCCGATAAGCTGATTGAGGATTATGCAAAGGAAAAGGGAGTGGAGCTTCCGAAGCCGATCGATGCATTTTCTCAGGAAGAAATGAAAGATTTTATTGAGGATCATAACGTTGTGTGTCCGACCTGCGGCAAACACAATTTTACTGATATCCGTCAGTTTAACCTGATGTTCAAGACATTCCAGGGTGTGACCGAGGATGCGAAGAATACCGTATATCTGAGACCGGAGACGGCACAGGGGATTTTCGTGAACTTCAAGAACGTACAGAGAACCTCCAGAAAGAAGCTTCCGTTCGGTATCGGACAGATCGGAAAGTCCTTCCGTAACGAGATTACGCCGGGCAACTTCACATTCCGTACCCGTGAATTTGAGCAGATGGAACTGGAATTTTTCTGCGCACCGGGAACGGATATGGAGTGGTTCCAGTACTGGAGAAGTTTCTGTATCGACTGGCTGAAGACGCTTGGTATGAAGGACGAGGAGATGCGTGTGCGTGACCACAGCCCGGAGGAGCTTTGCTTCTACAGCAAGGGAACAACAGATATCGAGTATCTGTTCCCGTTTGGTTGGGGTGAGCTTTGGGGAATTGCGGACCGTACTGATTATGACCTGACACAGCATCAGAATGTATCGGGACAGGATATGACTTATTTTGATGATGAGAAGAAGGAGAAATATATTCCGTATGTCATCGAGCCGTCACTTGGTGCAGACCGTGTCGTACTTGCATTCCTGTGCAGCGCATACGATGAGGAAGAGCTGGAAGGCGGAGATGTCCGTACTGTGCTTCACTTCCATCCGGCACTTGCTCCGGTCAAGATCGGCGTGCTTCCGCTGTCCAAGAAGCTGAACGCGGGCGCTGAGAAGATTTATACCATGCTTTCCAAATACTATAACTGTGAGTTCGATGACCGGGGAAATATCGGAAAGCGCTACAGAAGGCAGGATGAAATCGGAACTCCGTTCTGTGTTACGTATGATTTTGATTCTGAGACGGACGGTGCTGTGACCGTGCGTGACCGGGATACCATGCAGCAGGAGCGTGTCAGGATCGAAGATCTGAAAGCATACTTTGAAGCAAAATTCGAGTATTGATGGCACAGCATTCAGCCATGTTTAGAAAGCGAAAGACAGTGATATTTTAGAATGTGTTTTCACGTTTAGGACTTGCAGTCCCCCGAATATTTTGTTATAATTTTCCGTAAAGTTTTATATGAAGCATTTTTCAGAAATGTTTCGGGTAACAGGGCGGTGTCATACATCGCTTTTCACTATAAAGATATATTTTCAGGAGGAATTCACAATGAAGGGAAATATTGTAGTAGGTCAGTCAGGCGGGCCGACAGCCGTTATCAACTCCAGCCTTGCAGGTGTATTCAGCGCAGCAAAAGCACTTGGAGTAAAGAAAATCTATGGAATGCATCACGGAATTCAGGGATTCCTGAATGAGGATCTGGTTGACATGTCCGAATACGTAAAGGATGATAAGGACGTAGAGCTTCTGAAGAGAACTCCGTCAGCGTTCCTTGGTTCCTGCAGATACAAGCTGCCGAAGATCGAAGGCAATGAAGAAGTATACGACAAGATCTTTGAGATCATGGAAAAATATGACATTGAATGTCTGTTCTATATCGGCGGAAATGACTCTATGGATACCATCAAGATGCTGTCTGATTATGCAGCTCTGAAGGGTAAGCCGCAGAGATTCATGGGTGTTCCGAAGACCATCGACAATGACCTTCCGATCACGGATCACTGTCCGGGCTACGGTTCAGCAGCGAAGTATATTGCTTCTTCTATGAAGGAAGTAATCCGCGACAACGCAAGCTTCGGTATCGAGAAGCCGACCGTACTTGTTGTTGAGATTATGGGACGTCATGCAGGATGGCTGACAGCAGCAGCAGCTCTTTCCAGAGACGAGGACTGCGAAGGACCGGATATGATCTATCTTCCGGAGGCTGTTTTTGATATGGATGATTTCCTTGCAAGAGTTAAAGATCTGGCAGCAAAGAAGAGTTCTGTCGTAATCGCAGTATCAGAGGGTATCAAGGTTGCAGACGGTCGGTTCGTATGTGAACTCGGCGGCGGTTCCGATTACGTAGATGCATTCGGACACAAGCAGCTTTCCGGATGTGCAGTCGTACTGGCAAACAAGATTTCAGAGGCAACCGGTCTGAAGACACGTGCGATTGAGTTCTCTACACTGCAGAGAGCAGCGACTCATATTGCTTCCCTGAATGATATCAATGAAGCATTCAACGTAGGATATCTGGCATGCAAGGCTGCAGACGAGGGCAAGACTGGTATGATGATTACCATTGATGTGAAAGAGCGCGATCCGTATCAGGTAGGCTACAGCATCTATGACATCCATGCAATTGCAAACGTGGAGCGTCCGGTTCCGGCTGAGTGGATCGTGAACGATGGCACAGATGTAGGAGAAGGCTATGTAGAGTATGCGCGTCCGCTGATTCTTGGTGAGCTGACACCGATGATGGTAAATGGTGTTCCGAAGCATCTTGTACTGAACAGAAGTGCTTACAGAAAATAACAGATGTAATGTCTGTTTAAGTTGATAATACAGAGTGTTGTGCATAATAGCAGGCAGGAGAAAATCCTGCCTGCTTTTTTGACAAATTATTCACAGATTGATAACGAAAACTTACGTAGAGGTTACAAAAAAATGCATAATTTTAACACTATTTTCTTGACTGATTCAGGAAATATGTTACAATTAATTACAGAGGTTCATAACTGCGCTGTATTACAGGACAGTTGTAGAGTTTTTGATTACTATATTAGGAGGAAATGGCAACATGGCAAAATGGGTTTATATGTTTACCGAAGGTAACGCCAACATGAGAAATCTTCTCGGCGGAAAAGGTGCAAACCTGGCTGAGATGACGAATCTCGGACTTCCGGTACCGCAGGGCTTTACGATCACGACAGAGGCCTGCACACAGTACTATGAGGACGGCAGAAAGATCAATGACGAAATCATGGGACAGATCATGGAAGCGATCGAGAAAATGGAAGGCGTGACCGGTAAGAAGTTTGGGGATAAAGAGAATCCGCTGCTTGTTTCGGTTCGTTCCGGTGCAAGAGCATCCATGCCAGGTATGATGGACACGATCCTGAATCTTGGTCTGAATGAAGAAGTAGTAGAGGTTCTGGCTGCGAAGTCAGGCAACCCGCGCTGGGCATGGGACTGCTACAGAAGATTCATCCAGATGTTCTCAGATGTAGTAATGGAAGTAGGCAAGAAGTATTTCGAAGAGCTGATTGACCAGATGAAGACTGCTAAGGGTGTGAAGCAGGACGTAGAACTGACTGCAGAAGACCTGAAGGAGCTGGCAAACCAGTTTAAGGCAGAGTACAAGGCAAAGATCGGAGCTGATTTCCCGGTTGATCCGAAGGAGCAGCTGATGGAAGCAATCAAGGCTGTATTCCGTTCCTGGGACAACCCGCGTGCGAATGTATACCGTCGTGACAATGATATCCCGTATTCCTGGGGAACCGCTGTTAACGTTCAGATGATGGCATTCGGTAACATGGGTGAGACATCCGGTACAGGTGTTGCATTTACGCGTGATCCGGCTACAGGAGAGAAGCACCTTATGGGTGAGTTCCTGATGAATGCACAGGGTGAGGACGTAGTAGCAGGTGTCCGTACTCCGCAGAAGATTGACCAGCTGAAGGAAGTTATGCCGGAAGTATATGATCAGTTCGTAACGATCTGCAATACGCTGGAAGACCACTACCGTGATATGCAGGATATGGAGTTCACGATTGAGGACAGACATCTCTACATGCTGCAGACACGTAATGGTAAGAGAACCGCTCAGGCTGCTCTGAAGATCGCATGTGATCTGGTAGATGAGGGCATGATCACAGAGGAGAAGGCTGTAGCGATGATCGACCCGAGAAATCTCGACACGCTGCTTCATCCGCAGTTTGACGCAGCTGCTCTGAAGGCTTCCGTTCCGGTAGCAAAGGCACTTGGAGCATCACCGGGAGCTGCATGCGGTAAGGTTGTATTTACAGCAGAGGATGCGAAGGAATGGGCTGCAAGAGGAGAGAAGGTGGTTCTCGTTCGTCTTGAGACTTCACCGGAGGATATCGAGGGTATGAAGAGTGCTCAGGGTATCCTGACTGTCCGCGGCGGTATGACAAGCCATGCGGCAGTAGTTGCACGTGGTATGGGACGCTGCTGTGTATCCGGCTGCGGAGATATCACAATGGATGAAGCAAACAAGAAGTTTACACTGGCAGGCAAGGAATACCATGAAGGAGACTGCATCTCCATTGATGGTTCCACAGGAAATATTTATGACGGCATCATCCCGACTGTAGATGCTACGATCGCAGGTGAATTCGGAAGAATCATGGGATGGGCAGACAAGTATAGAAAACTGAAAGTCAGAACAAACGCAGACACACCGGCTGATGCTAAGAGAGCACGTGAGCTGGGTGCAGAAGGTATCGGACTCTGCCGTACGGAGCATATGTTCTTCAACGGAAACAGAATCGATGCATTCCGTGAAATGATCTGTTCAGAAACAGTAGAAGAGAGAGAGACAGCTCTGGCTAAGATTCTTCCGGAGCAGCAGGGTGACTTCGAGGCACTGTACGAAGCTATGGAAGGCAACCCGGTTACGATCCGTTTCCTGGATCCGCCTCTGCATGAGTTCGTTCCGACAGAGGAAGCTGACATCGAGAAGCTGGCAGCAGCTCAGGGCAAGAGCGTGGAAGTGATTAAGGCGATCATTGATTCCCTGCATGAATTCAACCCGATGATGGGACACCGCGGATGCCGTCTGGACGTTACGTATCCGGAAATCGCAAAGATGCAGACTACTGCAGTGATCCGTGCAGCTATCAATGTACAGAAGAGACATCCGGAATGGAACGTATGCCCGGAGATCATGATTCCGCTTGTTGGGGACAGCAAGGAGCTGAAGTATGTTAAGTCAACAGTTGTTGCAACAGCAGATGCTGAAATCGCAGCTGCTGGTTCTGACCTGAAGTATGAGGTTGGTACAATGATTGAGATCCCGCGTGCAGCTCTTACCGCAGATGATATCGCAAAGGAAGCTGATTTCTTCTGTTTCGGTACGAACGACCTGACACAGATGTGCTACGGATTCTCACGTGATGACGCAGGAAAGTTCCTGAGTGCATACTATGATGCGAAGATCTTCGAGAATGACCCGTTTGCAAAGCTTGACCAGAATGGTGTAGGCAAGCTGATGGAGATGGCAATCACGCTTGGTAAGCCGGTAAATCCGCATCTGCACGTAGGTATCTGCGGCGAGCACGGCGGAGACCCGACATCCGTAGAGTTCTG
>JAUNGL010000076.1 GCA_030524665.1 Lachnospiraceae bacterium
AAAGTTCAAATCTATTATGGATTGTACGCCAGCACAATATCGTAAACACAGAAAGTAAGAGAAACCCAAAAAACGTACACTGGACGTAAAGTTAAAGACCGGCGGTCCGGAGTCTTTGAAACTGCCAAAGTCTACCTCTTGTGCTGCACAGGAGAAACCAGTGATGAATACGCACAGTATTTTAACAGAAATGGTTATGAAGCCTACAGTGTAGTGGAGGGGTACCGTGGATATCTGCGGTGGAGCTTTGGAAGAAAAGGTTTGGAGGGTGAGACATGAAATTTTATCGGTTTACTGTTTGGCCGCATCTCAGGCAAGTGTCCCCTGGACAAAACGGATAAATTCTTTTGCAGCATTGTGCATCTGCCTGTCTTTGCTCCAGATCAGTACATAGGAAGCGGTAACAGCCGGATTCACGATTTTTTTGATGCAGACGGAATCCGGAAATGTGACATTCCCGGCGGAAGCGGGATAGATCGCAATTCCTACGTTTTGTTCTACCAGCTTGTATGCGTTCACCGTGTGGGCGATCCTGCACAGGATATGTGGAGTGGTTCCCGTCGTCTCGAACCAGCCGCTGATTTCCTGTAAGCGGGACTGGCGGGAGGGGATGATCAGCTCATATGGAGCGAGTCTTTTCAGGTCGATCGTGTCCCCGGGTTCCTGGGCAAGCGGGTGACTGAGTGGGATCATTGCGATCCACGGTTCCTCATAGACCGAAAGCGAGTATAGTCCTTCTGCATTGTGGGGCTCTGTGATGATGGCGAGGTCGCAGAGTCCTTTCATGACACGTGCGGTGACATCGTCGGAATTTCCGTTCCAGAGATTGTACTGTACGTGTGGGTATTTCGCATGAAAACCGGCAATCCATTCAGCGAAAAGCTGTGGAGCATGTCCTTCTACAGAGGCAAAATAAAGTGTCCCCTGCAGTCCTTTCTTGAATTCGCGGATTTCCTCCGTCGATTTGCTGACCAGCTCCAGTACCTGTGCGGCATACTGGCGGAACAGGACGCCCTCTTCCGTAAGCTGGAGTGCATGGGAATTCCGCAGGAACAGCTTTGCGCCCAGCTCCTTTTCCAGGTCCTGAATCTGCCGGCTGAGCGGCGGCTGGGCAATGCAGAGCCGCGCTGCCGCCCTTGTAAAATTCAGCTCTTCGGCAACCGCCATAAAATATCGTAAGTGTCTCAGCTCCATTTTTGTGCCTCCCTTCGTTATTATGAATGACAAAATCGTATCTTATATCAAATCCTTCTCCAAATTAGCCATACCTTAAAAGTATCGCTGCCCGTATATTATATGTATTTTACAATTTTGTGTCAATACATTATATTAAACATGTTCAAAGGAAATTTATCTTTTTTTGCCCTCATTTTTACCCGGATAGACATGGAGTGGTCTGTCCGGGGTTTGTACCTGTAGAAAAGAGAGGAGCCGCCGTTTTGTTTTGATACGGCTGCGAATATAATAAAGTACCCGAAAACATGTGCACACGTTTTTAAAATATTTAAGGAGGGAAAATTTATGGTAAGCTTTTTTCTGTGTCTTGTGCTGCTGATCGGCGGTTATTTTGTCTACGGCAAGATTGTCGACAACACCTTTGCCCCGGATGACAGGGAGACACCGGCAGTGCGGATCAACGATGGTGTTGACTACGTAGTAATGCCGCAGTGGAAGCTGTTTCTCGTACAGCTTCTGAACATTGCAGGTCTTGGCCCGATCTTCGGTGCTATGCAGGGAGCATTGTGGGGACCGATCGTATTCCTCTGGATTACGTTTGGTACGATCTTTGCGGGCGGAGTTCATGATTACTTCTCAGGTATGCTGAGTGAACGTAATGATGGAGTTTCCATTGCTGAGGTAACCGGTATTTACATGGGAACTCTCATGAAGAATGTGATGCGTGTCTTCAGTGTTGTACTGCTGGTTATGGTAGGTACGGTATTTGCCGTAGGACCGGCAGGTCTGATTACGACTCTGATCGGTAACTCCGGTATGTCCGGTGCTCTGACGAATGTTAAGATCTGGACATTTATCATTCTGGCTTATTACTTTATCGCTACATTTGTTTCGATTGATAAGATCATCGGTAAGATTTACCCGATCTTTGGTCTCTGCCTGATTATCATGGCAATCGGTGTATGCATCGGTATCTTTACACATGCTGAGTATCAGATTCCGGAAATCTGGAATAATTTTGCGAACATGCATCCTGACGGAAAACCGGTTTGGAGTTTTATGTTCATCACGGTAGCCTGCGGTGCCATTTCCGGTTTCCACTCAACACAGAGTCCGTTGATGGCTCGCTGTATGAAGAGTGAGCGTCAGGGACATTTCGTATTCTACGGTGCGATGACTGCAGAAGGTATCATCGCCCTGATCTGGGCGGCAGCAGGCTGCTCAATCTACGAAGTGACCGGAGGACTCAGTACTGGTCTGAGCGAAGCGCTCGGTGCAGGACAGTCTGCAGCGATCTATGATGTCTGTGCTAAGACGATGGGAGGCATTGGTATTGCACTTGCAATGATTGGTGTAATTGTCTGCCCGATTACCTCCGGAGATACCGCTTTCCGTTCTGCACGTCTGACGATTGCCGACTGGTTCAATATTGACCAGAATGAATGGAAGAACCGTCTGATTCTCTGTGTGCCGCTGCTTGGTGTCGGCGCAGTTGTCAGCCAGCTTGATTACGCGGTTGTATGGCGTTACTTCAGTTGGACCAACCAGACTCTGGCTATGATCGTTCTCTGGACGGCAAGTATGTTCCTGTTCATGGAGAAGAAGAATTACTGGATCACGGCAGTTCCGGCAACTTTCATGAGTGCGGTGTCCATGACGTATTTCTTCTCGGCCTCTGAGTGTCTTGGCCTGAGCACAGCGATTGCATATCCGGTAGGTATCATTCTGGCAGTTGTATTCCTGGGAGCATTCCTGTTCGTAATCAAGACGAGAAATCCGAAGCCAGATTACAGCAGTCTG
Organism: Lachnospiraceae bacterium; assembly: GCA_030524665.1. Lineage (GTDB taxonomy): Bacteria > Bacillota > Clostridia > Lachnospirales > Lachnospiraceae > Choladousia. The sequence continues at coordinate 2,977 of JAUNGL010000076.1, forward strand.
AAAAAATAAGACGATAAAAATCAAGAATGAATGTGATTACGGGAAGTGTCTGAGATAGGATGCTTCCCGTGTTATTGTTCACAGGCAGCTGTCCCGCGTAGGTGTTCGGGTGCGGTTTTCTACCTGAATCCCTTCCTGTGAAGTGTTTTATACTTGTAAAAAGAATCAAAGTATTTTATCCTTAAGGCAGAGTATGGTTAGGAATTTTACAGCAGGAACATCCAACGGAGAGAAATGGAGGAAGATGTCATGGTATCATATACAAAGCCGTTGAGTACGCAGCAGATGACTACGTCTGCGATGAAGGCGGATAAAGCAGGATGCAGGAAGTTTGGTCCCTGTGGAGTCGGAAAGGAAGCACTGTATCTGAACAGCTTCTATCTGGACCGCAGGTATTATGTGCCATTTTCTTCCGTCATCCGGGTTTTCAAGCGGGTAGCGATGAGCAAGGGCGGATTTACCGGTAAGGGAATGTTTGCAACCATGCCGTATCTGGTCGTGGTCTATGACAATGGCAAAGAGAAGCAATGTCTGTTCAAACGCGAAGAACATGTGGATGAGATGCTGGATTATATCAGAGAGCGCCATCCGGGGATCAAATTGCAGAGCGAGGCGGTCGAAAAGAAGCTGGCACTGCGCGCGGCCGAAGAGGCGAAGAAGGTCCGGCCTGTGATTTCAAAAGAGGCGAAAGCTCAGGTTCAGGAGTTGGAGAAGGCGCGAACTTATCTGGAACGGCGCCCGGCTCTTTCGAATGCGCTGAGCCGCAGCGCAAAGGCAAAGCGTGTGAATGAACGCTCCAATCCGGCTTACCGCTGGACGGCGCTTGCGATTGTGCTGCTGGGAGCTGCCGCAAGTATTTATGGAGTCTATGCGCTGGTGACGAGGGCAGGCTCCGGAATTTATTTTACTCTGTTCGGGCTGGCCGCCGTATTTTTGTTTGCCGGAGCGAATGTACTCCCTACCGGGAGAAATAACCGCAGGTTTATCGAACAGCAGTGGCAGGACGCATGTGATGCATCTGCACGCTATATCAGATCCTATCCTGCTTTCCCGCTTCCGGCGAGGTACGCGCATCCGGTGACTCTGACGAGGATGATCCGTGTGATTGAGGATGGACGGGCAGAGAAGGCAGAGGAAGCACTGGAAGTGGTCAAGGCAGACCTCAGAGCGCTGAATGCTGATGTACAGGTAGAACAGGAGGAATACGAGGAAGTCATGGCAATCAAGCCTATGTTTCTGGTAGAAGATTACAGATAGGAGGGGCTGTGAAATTTGGAGTTTTTTAACTCCTTTTTTCACAGCCCCTGTCTTTTTTGTGAAAACCATCAAAAAAGTAAAGTTTAGCAAAAAACTGAGATATATGGTTACTGTTTGCGGGCTACAGGACCGTGAATAGTAATTATATATGTTGCAAATGAAAAAAATATTGAACGAATATATTGACGATTGAGACAAATGTAATTATAATAAGGATTCAAATGCAAAATATCAAGATAAGAAAAGCGGACAGTGAAAATTTGCCAAATACTGGATGATTTTATCTGTTTTAGAAAGCAAGCATGACCTAAGGAATGATAGAAGGGGAAGAATATAGTTATCTGGTAATGAAACTGATAAGAAATCGTAATAGGGAAGGAAAATGTCAATGAAGATTATATTGGATAATATCTGGTATGTATTGTTGAGAACATGGAGATATGAAAAAAAGTAATTTTGATTATTGTATTACAGACAATGATTGGAATACTTGTTCCATTGGCCAAGGTTGTCCTTCCGGCATTGGTTGTTAATGGTATTAGCAGTGAATTAGATAGTACAGGACTGATTAGAATTGCGGCGGTGCTTGTTGTATTGTTAATATGCAATATTACAATGACCTATATATCAAGTATCTACGGAACTTATCTGCTGAATAATAAAATGGGGTTTTTGTCTGAATTGTTTAGAAAAAAGATGAAGCTGGATTATGCATATACAGAAAGCGCGGAAGGTCAGAATAAGTATGAAAATGCACTGATGTCAATACTTAATGATAATTCGGGAATTCCGGGAATGATTTCATTGACTGGCCCAATTATGGGAAACATTTTTGGTCTTATTGTAAATGTAGTTCTTATAGCCAGATTTAATTGGCGGATTGTAATCGTATTTATGATTACTGCAGCGATTCACCTTTTTATTGTGTCTGGAATTCGTGTTAAGCAAAATGCATTACGGGAACCTGCTGCTGATGCAGCAAGGAAATTAAATTATTTATGGAATTATGTATCAGATAATACCAACGCCAAAGAAATCAGAATATTTGATATGCAGGCATGGATGCAGAATATTATTGATCAGGTAATGCAGGTACGTCTTGGGATAGCCGATAAAGGTGCGGGGTATAATTTATATTTGTCGCTTTCAGATAGTATTATACTGATATTCCGAGATGCTGTTGCATATTTTATGACAATTCAGGCTGTTTTTGCAGGCAGAATTGAAGTTTGGGAGCTTGTATTTTATCTTGGAATGATATCCTGTATTTCTGCTTGCTTTACGGATTTATCCAACAATATGGCGTCTCTTGGACAGAAAAGCCTGGAAATAATTACATATAGAGAATTTGTGGATAGAAACTGTTCTGATACAGGTATGGAATTAAAAAATATTGAACCAGTCAAAATTGAACTTAAAGATGTTTCTTTCAAGTTCAGTGAAGAAGGCCCGTATGTTTTAAGGCATATTAATTTCACTCTTCATGAGAATGAGAAAATTGCTTTGGTAGGAGAGAATGGAGCTGGAAAGAGTACCTTAGTAAAAATAATCTGTGGCTTATACAAACCTACGGAAGGGAAGGTCTTGGTAAACGGTATTGATTTAGAGGAAATAAAACTGTCTGATTACGAAAAGTTATTGGCAACGGCATTTCAGGATACCTATATAATGCCTATGTCAATTGGGGAAAACATAGCCTTCGGAGCAGCTGATTCTAACGCTGAAGAGATCAGAAAATGTTTGGAGATGGCTGGTTTGGATGAAGAATTTTTGGATGTAAATAAGCCGCTTACCAGAATGCTGTCTTCAGATGGTCTGGTACCATCTGGTGGGCAGGAACAAAAGATAATTCTTGCAAGAGTTGCGTTTAAGCTTATATTCAAAAAAGCACAGGTTCTTATTTTAGACGAACCCACTGCTTCGATGGATGCAATTTCTGAAAAAGCATTCTATGAAAAATATATTGATTTATCAAAAGATAAAAGCTGCATTTTGATATCGCACCGATTGAAGTCGACAAGTTTTTGTGATTCGATTATTGTTATGGAAAAAGGAAAGATAATCGAACGCGGAACGCATGAGAGTCTTATGAATGAAGAGACTCATTATAAATCAATGTATAAAGTACAGAGCAGCTATTATCAATAAATGGGGGAGAGAAATATATATCGTGAAAGAAATAAAAAAATATATTTGTAATTTAAACAGGATGTTCCGCTGTTTATTCAATATGGTTCCCCGGCTGTTTATATTGGCAGTGGCTATAGCAGTGTTTGAGGCTGTGTTGCCATATGTGAATGTTATCGCAGTTCAGTTGATCATAGACGGTCTCATGGAACAAAGAACGGCTGCCACTATCGTCAATATTATCATCATTACGATAGCGGTTCATGTTTTGTTTAGAATGATTTTAGGAGAGTTCAGAAAAAAACGTGAAATTTCCGAAATGGAATTAGGATTAAAATTTCAAAAGTATCTGAGTACTCATGAAATGAGATTATCGTTTGCAGATATCGAATCTACGAGAGTTCAGGAATTAAAACGAAATATAGAACAAGCCAGGATGAGAAATGGAGGAGTTGAAAAGGTTGTCTATGATTTCGAGATTGCTGTAAAAAATATAGCATCATTACTAACCGCGGGAATTGTTTTTGCGCGTATATTCGTGGGACAGCATAGAGAGAATAAGATGTCTTTTTGGACATCGCTGTTTCCGATTGTGATTTTAATAATGGTTGTAATTGTATGTACAGTAATTACTTTAAATTTACAATCAAAACAGAATATCCTGATAGCAGAGTTAAACGATAAAGCAAATCAGGCAAATGGAAGTGCGTTCTCCTATATGCAGTTTATCTCGAACTATCATTTTGGGAAAGAAATCCGAATATTCGATTTGGGAGATTATTTATGTGATTTTTTTGATAAGCTTTGGACATCCTCTACTGGATACACAATTATCCAGAAATTAGGAAGGGAAAAAGCGAAGATTCCATGTATTACAGTGCTGTGTAACGAGATATTGAATATATTTATATACATATTGGCGATAGGAAAGGCTTATGCAAAAGAGATCACTGTTGGTAATGTGGTTGTATATATCAGCAGTATTCAGGCATTTCTCCAATCCGTTGTTTTATTGATCGGAGCAAGCGGAGAGATAATCGGTACCGGCATATTTCTGCAGCCATTCCTTGACCTTATTGATATAGAAGAAGAAATACTTGTATCAGATACACGGGAAAAAATGCCGTCAGGTTTCCATGAGCTATCATTTGAACACGTCTGCTTTAAGTATCCGGGACAGGAATACTGGGTACTTGAGGATGTAAACTTTACGTTGAAGGTGAATCAGAAAATGGCTTTGGTTGGAGAAAACGGAGCAGGTAAGAGTACACTTATCAAACTCATTTGCCGTTTCTATGAACCAAATCAGGGGTGTATAAAAATAAATGGGGTGGATGTTCGAAGATACGATAAAAAACAATATTGGGATATGATCAGCGCTGTTTTTCAGGATTTCTCACTGCCTGCATTGACACTTGGAAATATTATTTCGGGCAAGGATGATTTTGATAAGGAAAAAGAAATGGATATTTTCCGTAAAGTAGGGATGGAAAAATGGATGGAAAAGTTAAATATTTCTTTTGACCAATATTTATATAACGACTTTTCTGATTCAGGAGTAGAAATATCAGGGGGAGAAAGCCAGAAACTGGCAATCGCAAGAGCTGTATATAAGGAGGCGCCATTTATAATTCTGGATGAACCTACATCTGCACTTGATCCTATTTCAGAAGCAGCTGTTTTTGATGATTTTCATCAAATATGTAAAGAGAAGACATGTATTTTTATTTCACATAGACTTTATAGCTGTAAACTCTGTGATTTTATTTTGGTACTTCATAAAGGAAAGGTAGTTCAACAAGGAACACACGAAGAATTATTGAGCTATGCCGGGGAGTATAAAGAACTTTGGAACTCACAGGCTGGTCTATATAGGGAAGGGAATATGCTGCACCGGTGGATGTTTTGATGGATGTCGGGGTTTTGAAAAACAGGAGCTTTAACGGATGCGAAAGGAATGGAAGCTCCTGACGGAATTTTTTCTTATTTCTGGATTTCAACATTTGTGCAAAAACGGTTTGTTGGCGAGATACAGTCCAATATAGTGAATATAAGGTGTTGTTTCATCTGTGCCAGTAGCTAAGTTGTTTTATTGCGGTTTCCTGATGGTTGATTTTGTTTCTAAAAGTATCGCAAAAGTTCATCGATTTTTGCAGGGCAGGCTGGTATACTGAGAAAAATAAACAAAAAGAATCTGCCGATGTCCGGTACAGAATTATGATGTAAAATAGAAGGACGAGGGCAAGAGGGAAGGGGAGAAATCGCAATGCTTGAGATCAGGAATCTGACGAAAATCTATAAAGGTGGGAAACGGGCGGTTTCCAATATGAGCCTGTCTGTGGAAGCAGGCGATATTTACGGTTTTATCGGGCACAATGGAGCGGGAAAGACCACGGCGATCAAATGTATCGTCGGGATTCACGATTTCAACGAGGGGGAAATTTTCATCAACGGCATTTCAATCCGTGAGCACCCGCAGCAGTGCAAAGCTATGTTCGCCTATATTCCTGACAATCCGGATCTGTATGAATATCTGACGGGAATCCAGTATCTGAATTTCATTGCGGATGTATTTGGAGTATCGGGAAAGGAGCGGGAGATCAGAATCAGAAAAGAGGCGGATGATTTCGAACTCACCGCGTCGCTTGGGGATTTGATCTCGTCCTATTCTCATGGAATGAAGCAGAAACTGGCACTGATCGGCGCATTGCTTCATCAGCCGAAGCTCTTGATCCTGGATGAGCCGTTTGTCGGACTCGACCCGGCTGCAGCGCTGCTGCTGAAGAATAAGATGCATGAGCTGTGTCGGGCAGGCTCCGCCATTTTCTTTTCCACACATGTGCTCGATGTGGCGGAGAAGCTCTGTAATAAGGTGGCAATCATAAAAGAAGGCACACTGATTGCAGCCGGAAGAACGGAAGAGCTGACAAAAGGAGAATCTTTGGAGAACGTATTCATGGAGGTGGTCGGACGTGTTAAAACAGATCAGATGGCTTAGCGGACTGCAGCTTTGCAACTTGTTTGGGTGGAATGAATTCCGGTATACGAAGGATCGGAAAAAGAAGTGGATGTACGTGGCAATGGCAGCTCTGTGGATCATTCTGGTCAGCGTTCTTGCCGTTTTTATCGGGAAGCTGTCTGCTCTGCTGATCCGGTATGGACTGGAACGGGTGGTGCCGGTCTATTTCTATACGATTGTCAGCCTGGTCATCCTGTTTTTTACTTTTTTGAAAGCGGGAAGTGTCCTGTTTTCTATGAATTCGTTTGAGATTCTGATATCGCTGCCCCTGTCAAAAGCTGCGATTGTCATCAGCCGTTTTCTGACGATGTACGTGACAGGACTTCTGATGGGAATGGCTGTTTTGCTTCCGGGGATCGCGGTATACGGGTATCTGGTCCGCCCCGGACTGTGGTTTTATCTGGCAGGGATGATCGGGATCCTCTTTCTTCCGCTGCTGCCGCTCACGCTTGCTTCCATTGCGGGAGCACTGATCACGGCAGTCAGCGCCAGAATTCGGCACAAGAGTCTTGCCGAAGCGGCGCTTATGATCCTGCTGTCATTGGCCGTGCTCGTCGGGAGTACGCTGCTGCCGGAGAGCGGGGAAGAGATTGGGGCGGAAATGCTGCTGAATCTGTCGGATGTGATGATTCGTCAGATCGGGAAATTTTATCCGTCGGCTCTCTGGTATGGAAGTGCCGTTTCGGGGAATGGACTGTCACTGCTTTGGCTGATTGCAGTACCGGCTCTGATTTTCGCTGGCTTCGCAGCGGTGCTGCAGAATTGTTTTCTGGATATCTGCGTAGCATTGAATACAACTTCAGCGAAACATGATTATCAAATGAAGAGCCAGAACAGTCACTCTCTCCTGAGGGCATTGCTGGGACGGGAGCTGAAGAGGTATTTCGCTTCCGGGATTTATGTTGCAAATACGATCATGGGATATGTGCTGATGATCGTGATTGCCGTTATGATGCTGGCAGCGGGTACGGAGAAGATCCGTATGCTCCTTGGGATCCCATGGATCACTGAGAGTCTGTTTCCGTTTTTGCTTGCACTTCCGGCGGTGATCACATCGATGACATCATGCTCCATATCGATGGAGGGAAAACAGTTCTGGATCATTCAGACGCTTCCTGTCCGGGAAAAAGAAATCTATGACAGTAAGCTTCTGGCCAATCTGGTGATTGCCGCGCCGTTCTGGCTGATTTCGACAGTGATCCTGTGCGCTGCTGTGCAGCCATCTTTTGCGGAAGGAGTCTGGATCTTTGTGATTCCGGCCTGTTATATTGTGTTTCTGACAGTCGCTGGTCTTGCGGTCAATCTCGCTGTTCCTGTATTGAACTGGGACAATGAAGTGAAAGTGGTCAAACAGAGCGCATCGACAGCAATCGTCATGGTAGTGGGAATGGTCAGCGTCCTTCTGCCAACGGCGGGTGTGCTATGGTTGACGAAAGTTCCTGCATACGTTATTCTTGGAGTGACAGCTGCGGTATTAATTGTTTTAACGGCTGGTCTGTACCGTATCGGACTCAGGAAAAAGCTGATTGAGACGGCGGCATGACAAAAAGGAAGAAAGAAGTGATTCCGGACAGGCATTTGGGTAAAGCGAAAAGAAACGCTGCAGGAGCTGTGATAAAAGAAAAGCCGCATGCATAAGGAGGATTTGATTTGAATACAATTCGGTTGGCAGAGAATTTGACAAAGCTGCGCCGCAGCAGAGGAGTGACACAGGGAGAGATGGCGGATTTTATCGGAGTGACCAAGGCATCTGTCTCCAAGTGGGAGAATGGATTGAGTATGCCGGATATTCTGCTGCTGCCTCAGATTGCGTCCTACTTTGGGGTTACGGTAGATGATCTGCTGGGGTATGAGCCGCAGCTTGCAAAGGAACAGATACGGAAGATATACTATGACCTGGCGGCAGATTTTGCAAATCTGCCGTTTGAAAATGTTATGGCAAAGAGTGAAGCACTGGTGAAGCGGTATTATTCCTGTTTTCCATTTCTGAATCAGATGGTTATTCTCTGGATGAATCATTTCATCATGGCAGAGAGCAATGAGCGGCAGGAGGAGATTCTCCAAAAGACAGCAGACCTGTGTGATCATATCCTGGAACATTGTAAGGATATGGGGATCAACCGGGATACTGTCATGCTGAAAGCCGCAATTGATCTGCAGAGAGGCCATGCGCAGGAAGTCATTCAGACGGTAGGGGATCTCCAGAATCCCTGCCGCATTTCCAGCCAGGGAGACAGCCTGTTGATACAGGCTTACCGGATGGCGGGAGAACGGGAAAAGGCGGACAGCTTTACTCAGGTCAGTATGTTCCTGCATTTGCTGCTGCTGCTCGGGGACGTACCGCTGTATCTGGCCATCCATGAAGAAGATAAGGAAATCTGTGAGGAGACGATCCGTCGTACGGATGTCATGATCCGGGAATACCATCTGGAACGAATTGCGCCGAATGCGGTCAGCGTTTACGAATATCAGGCCGCAGTCATCCTGTGTGCGTTCCGGCAGAAGGAGGAGGCGCTGGCACGGCTGAAAAAATATGCGGAGACCGCACAGTATCTGTTAAAAACAGAGGCAGTGATTCAGGGGGATGAGTATTTTTACCGGCTGGATGAATGGGTATCGCAGACAGTGATGGTGCGGAACAAAAGGATGGTTCTGGAAAGTGTCAGACAAAGTCTGGAGAACCCGGCATTTGACGATATCAGGTCAGAAACACAGTTTGTGAGAATACAGAAGCAATTTTTATAGTCTCTTTGAAGGAAAGCACTTACAATCCACTTTTATTTAGAAGTTTCATTCTTGTGCTGCTATCCTGATAATGATATAATCAAATCACAGGAATGTTTTGTAAAATCAGGAATATTATTTCCCGAATTCAGCCTTTTGAAACCGGAATCTGGTTTGAATCATTGAAAATAAGGCTCGGCATCCCAGGAAATAGAATCAGTATGGGGGAATTAGTGTGCGGACAAGAGAATATGAAATGATATTGGATTCACTCCAGATGACCGGAGTTTATGTAATACGGGAAGATAATCATGAAATACTGTATTTTAATAAGCGGGTAAAGGAGGTAGCTCCGAATGTTCGGGAAGGAATGGCCTGCCATGAGCTTTGGAAGGGGACCTGTTCGAACTGCCCTCTGCTTTATATTGGAGACAGGAAAGAAGCATGGACAGTCAATTATGACGATCCTTTCGGCAAGGTGGTAGAGATTGCGGCGACCAGGCTGCTCTGGGAGGATACAATTCCGGCTTTTATGATTGCAGTCACACCGTATGCGGAAACGGTGAATTTTGTGTATCATAAAGTCCTGAGGGGAAACCTGAGTACGGATTGTTTCGATATCATCAAGGCGGATCAGAAAGAAATTCAGGATATGTCAGAGTATCTGACGTCACTCAGCGACTGGTTTGAGGGTGTTGCCGCATATGGTTATATTTATGAAGAGGACGTGGAGCGCTATCGGAAATTTGTACAGGCAGAGAGAATCAAAGAAGAATTGAAATGTGGTGCCAAAATGCTGAACTGTATTTACCGCCGCAGGGCAGGCTACAGGTTCCGGTGGCATACGTTGGAAATTGTTCCGGAATTTGATTATACGGATGACAATCAGAAGGTCATGATCTATGTGAAAGATGTGCATGATATTTTTCAGGATGGGCTGGCGAGAGAAGAAACCAATATTCGGAATCAGGAAATCATCAATGTCTTGGGAGAGGTGAATTTCGGAATTTATGTGGTAGACCTTCAAAGCGGCGGTGTAAATATGGTGCGGACGACTGAAATGATCAGGCAGGTCATGAAAGCAGATATCTTTTTGTGGAATCATATACTGGACAGTGAAGGGATCAATTACATAGCACCGGAGGATCAGAAGGAATTTGGAAATCAGTATTCTCTTGAGGCCATGCGGCAGGCGTGGCAGAATGGTGAAAAGAAGCGGACGCTTGTGTGCCGGGCGTTCCTGCGGGGAGAATGGCGGTATATCTCTGTGACAGCCTTTTTTAAAGACCGCAAAAACAGGGGCGGTTATGCGATTCTGGCTTTTCAGGACGTGGATGAACGGATGAAAAGGGAGATGGAACGTACTCAGAATGACCGGAGAATGGCGGCAATCATCAAATCCAGATACAGTATTATGAATACAGTGGATCTGGAAACCGGAATATGTGAGAGGGTTTATCTGAGAGAAGGAAATCCGGGGCGGCGTCTGGAAGGTGATTATGATTACCATGTGCGGAAAGCGCTGGAAGAGGTGGTTGTAGACGCAGATCAGGGAAAATTCAAAGATATGTTTTTTCTGGAGAATCTTCGGAAAAATGCGGAAACGGTGGAGGATTTCCGGGAGGACATCTGTCGGTATCAGCACAGGGGAACACCTGTATTATGGGTGGAAGAACACATACTGTACCTGCGCCAGGGGAAGAAAACGGTGGTTAACATACTGGGACGGGATATTACGACAGAGAAGCTGGCAGAAGAGCATGTACGAAGGGACTCACTTGAAAAGACATATATTATTAACAGTCTGAGCAGTATGTTCTTTGCGACGTATTATATTGATCTGGAGAGGGAGACGTTCAGGCCTGTGACACAGAAAACAGAGGTCGGAAATATCCTTGGGGATGAGAGAAAGTACTCACAGGCAATTCAGGTATATGCCCGGAATTTTATCCATCCGGATGATCGGGAAGAATATCTGAGGCACATCAGTTACCCCAAACTGATGGATACGCTAAGCAGAGAACGTCCGCTGATCGCTTTTGAATACCGCATGATGCCGGATCAGAATAATCGGAGAGCCTGGATTCGTGCAACCATCGTATTGGCTGACACTACAGAGGACGGCAGGCCGAGTAGGGCATTGTATGTGGCTCAGGATGTGACGGAGAGCAAGCTGAGAGAAGAGCAGGAACAGCAGGCGCTGAAGGAAGCATGCAGGGCTGCAAACCATGCCAATGCAGCTAAGAGCGAGTTCATGTCAAGGATGAGCCATGATATCAGGACTCCGATGAATGCAATCATCGGAATGACGGCGATTGCAGGACGGTATCTGGACGACGGGGAACGTGTGGCTGACTGCCTGAGCAAGATTACAGTCTCCAGCAAGCATCTGTTGTCTCTGATCAATGAAGTACTTGACATGAGCAAGATAGAATCAGGGAAAATTGATCTGACGGAGGAGGAGATTAATTTGTCCGATCTGATTGGAAATCTGGTGACGATCATCCGACCCTCCATGCAGGAAAAGCAGCACAATTTCAATGTGCGTATTGCAAATGTGGAGCATGAGCATGTGATCGGTGATTTAATGAGAGTGCAGCAGGTTTTTATGAACGTTCTGGGAAATGCAGTGAAGTATACACCGTCTGGCGGAAATATTGAAATGGAAATCAATGAGAAGCCTGCCAATATGCACGGGTATGGCTGTTACGAATTTATTTTCCGGGATAACGGGATCGGGATGAGCAGAGAGTTCCAGAAAAAGCTGTTTGAGCCGTTCAGCCGTGCGGAGGATTCACGGGTCAGTAAGATTGAGGGAACGGGACTCGGTATGACAATTGCAAGAAATATTGCACGAAGGATGAATGGGGATATCATGGTTGAAAGTGAGGTTGGCAGGGGGACGCAGTTTACGGTTACGCTGTTTTTCAGGCTGCAGGACACAGCGGCACCGGATACGGAAATGCTGATGGATCTTCCTGTGCTGGAGTGGACGATGATGAATCGGCCAGCCAGGTGACGTGTCTCATCCTGGAGAATATCGGAATGAAGGGAGAATATGTCCTGAGCGGTGCAGAAGCTGTAGAACGTGTATGGGAACGGCATCAGATCAGTCAGGACTATTTTGCCGTGATTCTGGACTGGAAAATGCCAGAGATGGATGGAATTGAGACAGCACAGGCCATCAGGGAAAAGGTCGGTCCGGACATTCCGATTATTATTCTGTCGGCGTATGACTGGAGCGGTGTGGAAGAGGAGGCACGCCGTGCAGGTGTGAGTGGTTTCATATCCAAGCCATTGTTCAAGTCCCGTCTGGTATACCTGTTCAATCAGATTGCCGGAAATGATAAGCATCAGGAAGAAAGGGAGGCGGATCTGCCTGCGGCTATACCGCCGGGAAAACATATCCTGCTGGTAGAGGATAATGAACTGAACCGGGAGATCGGAGAAGAGCTGATCCGTCAGAATGGTGTGGAAGTAGAAAGCGCTGCAAACGGCCGGGAGGCTCTGGAGCGATTTGAAAAGATGGGCGAGAACTATTACGATATGATCTTTATGGACATTCAGATGCCGGTTATGAATGGATACGACGCAACCACCGCAATCCGCAGGTTTCCGCGTGAGGATGCTGGCCGGATTCCGATTATTGCCATGACTGCAAATGCCTTTGCGGAAGATATTCAGCGGAGCAGGAATGCCGGAATGAATGAACATCTGCCCAAACCTCTGAACATCGAGCAGCTGATCAGGTGTCTGGCGAAATGGCTGGGAGAAAAACCATCGGGGAATCCCGGAGGTGTGTGAGGATATTTCAGGCACAGCAGGGAAAGACAGTGGAATGTATGTTAAAAAATCCCCATTTCCTCAAATTTTGTCTTGTCCCTTGTCAGAATATGGTTTATAATCGAGATAACGCAAAAACTATCGAAAGGAGTCCATGTATCATGGCATTTATTGACGTTCTGAAAGAAAGAGCAAAATCCAACAAGAAGACAATTGTTCTTCCGGAAACCGAAGACAGAAGAACTTATGAAGCAGCCGCTAAGATCCTTGCAGAAGGTATCGCAAATATTGTTCTGGTAGGTAGCGAAGAGGCAGTGAAGAAGGGCAGCGAGGGACTTGATATTTCAGGTGCAATGATTGTTGACCCGGCTACATATGAGAAGACACCGGCTTACATTGACAAGCTGGTAGAGCTGAGATCCAAGAAGGGAATGACTCCGGAGCAGGCGAAGGAGATCCTTCTGA
>JAUNGL010000077.1 GCA_030524665.1 Lachnospiraceae bacterium
CAATGGACCATCCCATGTTTTCCCTTTCCTTAATACTTTTTACCAATTCTTCTGTTTTCCTCATTGAAATATTGGTCAGAATATACTAAAATAATTAAAAACAGACTTATCACTAAAGGAGGTTCCCCATGCAACACGCCAATCCACTGCTGCAGGGCAGCGATACCACACACAAATTCATCACGATCGGCGAGATTATGCTCCGCCTGACACCGCCAAATTACGAAAAGATCCGCATGGCTACCAGCTTTGAGGCAAGCTATGGCGGCAGCGAAGCGAATATCGCCCTCGCACTTGCCAACCTCGGAGTTGACAGTACCTTTTTTTCTGTCGTCCCAAACAACAGTATCGGAAAGAGCGCCATCCGTATGCTTCGGAGTAATGATGTCCACTGTACTCCCGTGATTCTGAGCACACCGGAACAGACTCCGACTCATCGTCTCGGAACCTATTATCTCGAAACAGGCTATGGAATCCGTGCCAGCAAGGTGACATATGACCGCAAGCACAGTGCCATCACAGAGTTTGATTTCAGCACCGTAGATCTGGATGCCCTTCTGGACGGTTTTACCTGGCTTCACCTGAGCGGCATCACACCTGCCCTCTCTCCGAACTGCAGAGATCTGATTATGAACTGCCTGAAGATTGCCAAAGCAAAGGGCCTGACCGTCAGCTTCGACGGCAACTTCCGCAGCAAGCTCTGGACCTGGGAAGAGGCACGCGATTTCTGTACGGAATGTCTGCCTTATATTGACGTGCTTCTCGGCATTGAGCCTTATCATCTGTGGCGCGATGAAGAAGACCACAGCAAAGGGGACTGGAAGGACGGAGTCCCGCTCCAGCCGAGCTACGAACAGCAGGATGAGATTTTCCAGGCATTTATTGCCCGTTATCCGAACCTGAAATGCATCGCCCGTCATGTGCGTTACGCTCACAGCGGAAGTGAAAACAGCCTGAAAGCATTTATGTGGTATGAAGGCCACACCTTCGAAAGTAAACTCTTTACTTTCAATATCCTTGACCGCGTCGGCGGCGGAGATGCGTTCGCGAGCGGACTGATTTATGCGATGATACATAATTATAAGCCAATGGATATGGTGAACTTCGCTGTTGCCAGCAGTGTAATCAAGCATACGATCCGCGGCGACGCAAATATCACAGATGATGTTGCTACGATTCAGAATCTGATGAATATGAATTATGATATCAAAAGATAGTTATATGCCTTGAAAAGCAAAAACCCCGGTTCCTGCAAGTATGATCCATGCATTAGAACCGGAGTTTTTATTCCCGCGAAGCAATGAGCCAAGCAGCCATGCTTGCACGGATATTTGGCGGTGCTGTGTGCCGGTGGCACACGTTTAGCACCGACCGAAGCGTAGCGGAGATACCGCAGTCTTTCGCACATTTAGATACATCCTTTTCCGTCTATGCCCGGACGATTTTATGCGCAGCCTCATCTCTGCGCACCAGCCGCCGCTTCACATACAGGTAACAGATGAAATGTACCGACCCTGTCAATATCCAGGAAATCGGATACGACAAGTACAGAACGTGCAGTGTTCGTTCAGATGCAAACACCGTATAAATCCAGATGACACGAAGCAGGCAGGAACCTATCATCGAGACTACCATCGGCAGCACGGATTCTCCCATCCCTCTCAGCATCCCCGACAGCACATCCATCAATCCACACAAAAAATAAGTGAGTGTAATCACCGCCATACGGTTCAGGCCATACTGGATTGCTTCCGGGTTATCAGGCAGATAGATCTGCAGCAGCGGTGTCCCGAAATGGTATGCAAACTGCCCAAGAAGAATGCCTGTCATTACCACCATAATACCGCAGTTCAGGAAAACACGGTTGATTCTCTCAAACTTCCTTCCTCCGACATTCTGCCCCGTAAATGTCTGGGCTGACTGATAAAAGGAATTCATCGAAACATAGATAAAGCCTTCTATATTGGAAGCCGCCGAATTTCCTGCTACTGCCAATTCCCCAAAGCTGTTGATGGACGACTGGATCAGGACATTGGACAACGAGAATATCGTCGACTGGATTCCGGCAGGCAGGCCGATACGGGCAATCCTCACCAGCTTTGACTTTGAAATGCGGATGCTGCGCAGCTCCAGTTTCAGCTCTCCTTCCATTGACATCATATGCCGGATAGTCAGAAAAGCTGAAACCACCTGGGATACCACAGTTGCAATCGCAACTCCTGCCACATCCAACCGAAATACCGCCACCAGAATGACATTCAAAATCACATTGATCACACCGCCTGCCGCCAGATAATAGAGTGGACGCTTCGTATCTCCAAGCGACCGCAGCATGGCACTTCCAAAATTGTAAACCATCATTGCAGGCATCCCAAGAAAATAAATTTTCAGATAAAGGCTCGCCTGCCGAATAATATTTTCCGGTGTATCCATCCACCGGAGCATAATCGGGCTCAGAAAGACTCCGATCAGCAGCGCAATCACACCTCCTATTACGCTAATCGCCACAGAGGTATGTATCGTCTCCCGCACCTGTTCCATCTCACCTGCACCGTAATAAAACGCCACCGTAACAGCCGCACCAACAGATAAGCCAACCAGCAGATTGACCAGCAGATTAATCAAAGCAGCATTGGAACCGACTGCAGCCAGAGAATTGCTTCCGGCAAACCTTCCGACCACAATAATATCCGCTGCATTAAACAGAAGCTGAAGCACCCCCGACAACATAATCGGCACTGTAAACAGAAAAATCTTTCCTGCCAGCGGACCATGAAGCATATCAATTGCCTGTTCCTTCTGCGGTGTATGTTTTCTCCTGTACTGTTTCTCTGTCTTTTGAGCGTTCTCTGATGCAGCTCTCCTCATAGCAGTTCCTCCCTCATGCATATATTTTCTGCTGTTTATACCCAAACAGGTGATCCCACACCTGTTTCCCATGCCATTCCCCAAAACTGCTTCTTCTCTTTTTCCTATAGAAGCAGTAAATATGGCAGCGACTTATTCGTCATACTATTTCCGCACAGTACACGCGAGGATATTTCACTCGGTTCTTCAAAAGATACCGTTCAGAAATATCCCCGCTTCTCTGACACAGTCTGCCTCTCTACATCCTGTGTACAGTTCCATATTTATTTAGCAGATTTCCCCCACTGCTTTTGTTTGTATATTTTATCACAGTATCATTCTAAAAAGCAATGTTTTCTCTCCTCATTTTTTCCCGAGAACTACTTGCATTTTTCCTGTTTTCCGTTACAATAAGAACGATGCTTGAAGATATGATTCATAGAAAATGAGGTTATCAAATGATCAGTGCAAACAATGTGACACTCAGAATCGGTAAGAAAGCTCTGTTCGAGGATGTCAATATTAAATTCACCGAAGGCAATTGCTACGGCCTGATCGGTGCGAATGGAGCCGGTAAGTCTACTTTCCTGAAAATTCTTTCAGGTCAGCTCGAAACCACAAAGGGTGATGTGACGATCACACCCGGCCAGCGTCTCTCTGTTCTCGAGCAGGATCATTTCAAATATGATGAATTTCCTGTTCTGGACACCGTTATCATGGGAAATCAGCGGCTGTATGATATTATGAAAGAAAAGGAAGCAATCTACTCCAAGGAAGATTTCACGGATGAAGACGGTATCCGCGCCAGTGAACTGGAGGGTGAATTCGCTGAGATGAACGGCTGGGAAGCTGAATCAGATGCGGCATCCCTGCTGAATGGCCTTGGAATCGATACTTCGCTCCACTATGCTCTGATGAAAGATCTGAATGGTAATGAAAAGGTCAAGGTACTGCTTGCCCGTGCGCTGTTCGGCAATCCGGACATCCTGCTGCTCGACGAGCCGACCAACCACCTGGATCTCGATGCAATCAACTGGCTCGAAGAGTTTCTGATTAACTTCGACAATACGGTCATCGCCGTATCGCACGACCGTTACTTCCTGAACAAAGTATGTACACAGATCGCAGATATCGACTACGGAAAGATTCAGCTCTATGCCGGAAATTATGATTTCTGGTATGAGTCCAGCCAGCTTCTGATCCGTCAGATGAAGGAAGCCAATAAGAAAAAGGAAGAAAAAATTAAAGAGCTGCAGGAATTCATCTCCCGTTTCTCCGCGAACGCTTCCAAATCCAAGCAGGCAACCTCCAGAAAACGTGCTCTTGAAAAAATCCAGCTTGATGAGATTAAGCCGTCGAGCCGTAAGTATCCATACATCGACTTCCGTCCGAATCGTGAAATCGGGAATGAAGTGCTCATGGTTGAGAACCTTTCCAAAACGATCGATGGTGTAAAGGTACTCGACAACATTACATTCACGCTCGGACATAATGACAAGGTCGCATTCGTCGGTGGCAACGAACTTGCAAAGACTGTATTTTTCCAGATCCTGATGGGTGAGATGGAACCGGATGAGGGAACCTACAAGTGGGGTGTTACTACTTCACGTGCATACTTCCCGAAGGACAGCACCAAGGAGTTCGACAGTGATCTGACAATTGTGGACTGGCTGACCCAGTTCTCCGAGATTAAGGACGCCACCTATGTCCGTGGATTCCTCGGCCGCATGCTGTTCGCAGGCGATGATGGTGTCAAAAAGCTGAAGGTACTCTCCGGTGGTGAGCGTGTTCGTTGTCTCCTCTCCAAAATGATGATCTCCGGTGCCAACATTCTGTTGTTCGACGAACCGACGAACCATCTGGATATGGAGTCCATCACTGCCCTGAACAACGGAATGATCAAGTTCCCGGGAGTCGAACTCTTCTCCTCCCGTGACCATCAGATTGTCCAGACTACAGCTAACCGTATCATGGAGATTCTCCCGAACGGCAAGCTGATTGACAAGATCACGACCTACGATGAGTACCTGGAAAGCGACGAGATGGCCAGAAAACGCCAGGTCTACAGTGCGGAAGGAAAGCCGGAGGACAACTGATTCTAATCATCTTGCCATGTCATCAAACAAAGAACACCCGGCTGGTGAGCATTTTCTCACCAGCCGGGTGTTCCGCCAATTTTGCGGCAATTTCATTCTTTCTGAATGTTTTTCATTCTTTTTTCATATACTGCAATAACTACTCGATTCCGGTGATTCTCATGCTTCATAAAAAGTTCTTTTCCAAATTTTCCCGATTCCGAAAACCCGCTGCCCTCCTCTGTCTGTTTCTCGCGGCTTATCTCGCAGGTACTGGAGTCCGTCATTTTACGCTCCATCGTCAGGCAGCTTCCTCGAAAACCATTTTATCCGCAGAGGGCAATTGGGGACTGAGTTTTCAACAGGAAGGCTCCGCTCCAGTCGGAAATGCATCACCTGAGGAATTGAAGCAATACAATGCTGCTTTTGTTGATACGACTCAGGAAAAAGTCCTGTATCTGACTTTTGATGCAGGATATGAAAACGGCAACATGCCTCAGATTCTCGATGCATTGAAAAAGCACAATGCTCCTGCCACCTTCTTCGTCGTCGGCAATTTTCTTCAGACGAGTCCTGATCTGGCAAAAAGAATTCTCGAAGAGGGACACACCGTCGGAAACCATACATACCACCATCCGGATATGTCCCAGATTTCTTCCAAAGAAGCCTTTCAGAAGGAACTCGATGACAATGACGAACTGTTCCAGCAGATTACCGGGCAGCCAATGAGCCGCTACTACCGCCCGCCACAGGGCAAATACAGCAGCAGCAATCTCCAGATGGCAAAAGAACTGGGATACACGACCTTCTTCTGGAGTCTTGCTTATGTAGACTGGATTCAGGATGACCAGCCCTCCAAAGAGGAAGCGTTTGATAAGCTGCTCACACGAGTCCATCCGGGAGCTGTCGTCCTACTGCACAGCACCTCTTCTACCAATGCAGCAATTCTGGATGAACTGCTCACAAAATGGGAGGAGATGGGCTATTACTTTGCACCGCTTTCCAGGCTGGAAGAAAAACTCTGAGATACACCAGACCGCAAAGCTTCTATAAAAACATTCCTGTAATGCCGCCGACAGGAAAATGGGAATCCATTTCCCCTGTCCGGCGGTCCATCACCCGACAACCATACTGTAAATGACTACTCCCAGAACATAAACCGTTATAATACACATAATAATTGCCAGAATCTTAAAACCAAATCCGCTTTTCATTCGTACCTCCTGACTCTTTTCCTCCAGAAAAACAGATGTGCTCATACACAGTTATCTTGCAGCAACATAGCCTGAAGCACAGCTAACATCCACACTCCTCAAGAATACACACTCCCCATGCCGGCAGCACCAGTTCTTCTCCTGACTCTACTCTCTGACCATTCAGGAGTTCCTCAGCACTTCCGTGCAGGTAGACAGCCCGCTGTTCCTCACCGGAATAATTCATATAAAAGCGAACCGTATGTCCGGCCTGATTCTTTCCTTTCCGCACAATCACCGGATAACTGTACGGCTCCAGTTCTTCTGCCATTCCTGCACATCCCAGAACATACTTAAGAATCTCCTTCAGCATCCCGGAGCCGGTCATACATCCGAGATAATAAGCTTTCCCTTTTCCATATGTATGTTCCGTCAGGGCAGCATAACTGCCCCACGCCGGATGCCGGTACTTCAGCAATACCTTGGCTCCCTGCGGAATCAGAAGTTCCATAAAATGTCTGGCTTCTCTGCCGCACAGTGTTTCGCTTTCTGAAATTATTCCTGAACATCCATCTGTCATCTCCGGGGTGTGTTCCGTCGTTTCCTGCTGCTGTACACCGCCCCGGTCTGCCGCATTTTCCAACCCAACATTTTTCGGGAATGTGAACTGGTGATATTCCACTCCGAGACAATCCCTGAGAATATGCGGCTGCACATCATGGTTCACCTTGACATATTCATTTGCAAATCCGGATTTGAACGTGACAAACAGCGTACCGCCCTTTTCCGTGTAACTGCACAGCTTCCGGAGCAGTTCGTCCGGAGCCGCATATAATGCCGGAACGAAAATCACATCGTATTCTTCCAGATGCTCCGACTCCGGCCAAAGGAAATCACATTCTACGTTCATCTCATACAATGCATCATAAATCCAGCGTACCACATCATTATAGCTGAGTTTACCATGATCCGACGCAGTTGCCTCAATTCCAAACCATTTCAGGGCAGTAAGCGCTTCATTGCTGACAAGGATCGCTGCCCTGTTTTTCTTCCGGAGATGGATCAGTTTTTCACTGTGTGTGTTAAAATCCCGACCGATCGTACAGGCTTCCCGGTAAGTTTCATTTTCCGCAAAATCATGACTCAGAAGTCCTTTCCAATAGGTCTCCAGCGAATTGTGGATCGAATGCCAATGCCAATACATGACACTCTCCGCACCTGACGCGATATGGCTCCATGCCTGCAGACGCAGCTGCCCCGGATATGGAGTCCATCCCGGAAATCCCTGGGCTTCTGTTTCCAGAATCATATAGTTAGAGCGTTTCAGTGACCGGATCAGGTCCCCGCCAAATGCGATTTCCTTTCCCGTCAGGTCTTCCTGAGTCGGATGATAAATGTCAGCCCCTGCAATCGTCAATGGACGTGCAGCGTGATAATGGTCCACGTCTGTCTGTACTCCATAGGAATATCCTCTCCATTCGAAGTCAAAATTGTGCGTAATAAACTGGTCCTCACGGCGGTATTCATTGATAATCCCCGCCTGCCATGCCAGAAAATCATCCACCAGTGTCCTCTGGAACTTCTCAAACTCCGCCCCCAGGCTTCCGTTAATCGTACCGCGTACATCTGGGAAATCCTCCCACGCATTGATACGGTTGCTCCAGTAGTCAAGTCCAAACTCCGCATTCAATGCATCCAGATCATTATGAAACTTCTCCCGGAGATATTTGACAAACTTTTCCTGAACATTATTTCCCGCAGTACCGTAATACTTAGTCTCATTGTCCACCTGATAACCTATTACACACTTCCTGTGAGCCGTATGCTCCATCAACTTCCGTATCACACGTTCTGAATAAAACCGGTATACCGGATGTGTGATATCCATAATCTGCCTTGCCCCATAAATACCGCGCCCCCGCACCGTCGTTGCCAGAACGTCCGGATAAGACTTGACCATCCAGGTGGGAACCGCATACGTCGGGGTTCCGATGATCACATGAATGCCCACTTCTTCCATTGCATCCATGACACGCTCCACATGCGAAAAATCGAACACGCCTTCCTGCGGCTCGCACGTACTCCATGTAGATTCTGCAATTCTCACCACATTGACACCGGCCTTTTTCATCAGCTTTACATCTTCAGCCAGGCGTTCACAAGGCATATATTCATCATAATACGCCGCTCCATATAATAAATGATCCATAAACTTCCTCCTGTATTCCAAATCGGATATTCTCAGATAAAATTAGTTTAACAGATATCCATATAGGTAGCAAGAATGCAATCTCTGTTCGTGCGACCATACCTAGATTCTTGAAGGGTGATCAGGCTTCATCTGTTTTGATCAGTCAATCCCATTGACCTTATACTCCTGATCCTCTACCGCTTTTACAAGCACTGCATCCTCTACCGGAGTACTCAGTGTCACAATGGCAGTTCCATCTGTGTGGCTTACCTTAGCCTCAATAACACCTTCCACAGCCTCTAATGCTTTTTTTACTGCTTTCTCACAGTGTCCGCACATCATACCTTCGATCTTCAATGTTTTTTCCATCTCTCTATTCTCCTTTTCTCAATTATGAACAGTTTATTCCCACGGGTTACCACTGTCACTTCATCAATTTCTGCATCGTTCCTACCAGCTCATCGATCACTTCGTCATTTCCCTTCCGGATATCATCAGCCACACAGCTTCGGATGTGATTCGCCAGCAAAAGCTTATTAAAGCTGTTCAAAGCAGCCTGAATCGCAGAAACCTGAATTAGTATATCAGGACAATAAGCATCCTCGTCCACCATCCGTTTGATCCCCCGCACCTGGCCTTCAATCCGGTTCAAACGGTGAATCAGATCCTTATGCTCCGTTTCTGAACGTTTTTTCTTCTTTCCTTCATGGCAACAGCCGCATTTCCGTTTCCCCGAATCCCCGGCCTCTACCTCCTGCTGTATTCCTTCAACGCATTCCTGATTTTCCTTTTGTGATTTCTCCAACATACCACTTCTCACTTCCTTTCACACCTTGTCACTTTTCCGTATTAACAGATTTTCTTCTGAAACGGAAATGCTTCATGCCGATACCAATCTAATGATCATTTCCAATGCTCTTTCATTTTATACCCCAATGGGGTATATGTCAAGTAGTATCCTTTTCCCACACAATCAAGTTTGTATGTACGATATTTTCATTTTTGAATGGGCGGAATGCCCATTCAGCCACAGACA
Organism: Lachnospiraceae bacterium; assembly: GCA_030524665.1. Classification (GTDB taxonomy): domain Bacteria; phylum Bacillota; class Clostridia; order Lachnospirales; family Lachnospiraceae; genus Choladousia. The sequence continues at coordinate 9,343 of JAUNGL010000077.1, forward strand.
GGAGCTTAAAATTTTTTTATATTTTTTCAAAATAATGCTTGACTTTTTCCGCCAAACAGGTTATAGTATGGAGCGTAAGGTTCGTTGGTCAAGCGGTTAAGACGCCGCCCTCTCACGGCGGAAACACGAGTTCGATTCTCGTACGGACTGTTTACAGAAACTGTTCTGTTGCTGATGATTCAGCGATAGAGCAGTTTTTATTTTGCCAAAACATCTCATGCCTTTTCATACGACGTTCCCATACAGATCAGTTCCTGTCAATAGGTATGAAAAGCAACCAAAGGCTTTATCAGGAGGAAACATATGCGTTTCATTGACCTTCACGTACATTCAACCAGATCTGACGGTACCATGACACCTGCTGAGCTGATTGCCCATGCGGCAGCTTCCGGCCTCTCTGCATTTGCCCTGACTGACCATGATAATACGGATGGAATTGAAGAAGCCAGACAGGCATCTATAACATACGGCATTGAAGTCATCCCCGGAATTGAATTTTCCACTGAATATCAGGGCTGTGATATTCATATTGTGGGATTGGAACCTGATTATCAGCACCCTGATTTTGATCGTCAGATTCAGTACTATCGCACAGAACGGCTCCGTCGTAACCAGAAAATGATCCGCAAAATGGCAGATGACGGTATTGACATCTCATACGAGCAGATGGCAGATGCATTCGGTGAAACAGTCTGGACCAGAGCACATTTCGCCCGCTATCTCGCCGATCATGGATACGTCAGTGAGATGTGGGATGCCTTTCGTACACACATCGGCGATGACTGTAAGTATTTCGTTCCCCGCGAGAAGGTAAGTCCCTTCGAAGTGACACGCCTGATCCGGCAGTTCCACGGAATTCCGGTGCTCGCCCATCCCTTCCAATATCATTTTTCCGAGGAAGAGCTCCGTATACTGCTGACGAAGTTAAAAACAGCCGGCCTGATTGGTATGGAAGTTTATTATTCCACGCACTCAGTTTCACAGGAGAACTATCTCCTTTCTCTTTGCAGAGAATTGGCACTGCTTCCGAGCGGTGGTTCCGATTTCCACGGAACAAATAAGCCTGATATTTCAATCGGTACCGGAAAAAATAACCTTCGGATTCCTTATGAAACTCTGAATGCATTGCGCGCTGCCATTTCATAACTGCAGCATTTTGAGCCGTCTAACCAGATTTTTATCAGATAACAGATTTTTTAGAATGGAGGAATTTCACTATGACATTTCGAGAACATTTTATGAATTACCATGCTGAATTCGAAGAAATCTTTGATCTTACTGACGAATGGAACTTCAGCGATGATCCGTGTACCCTGAGAGAATTTCTCGGTCTCACCGCGGAAGAAGAAGACATATGGATCAGTGAAAGTGATGAAGCTCTCGAACAGCTTCTGGAAAAAGAACGGGAAGAATCCCAAAACAGGAGGGATTAATCCATGAATACCCGAATTCTGTTTACAGACCTGGATGGTACGCTGTTAGATGACAATAAAAATATCACCTCGGGCAATCAGCAGGCAATCGATGAAGCTCTCTCTCAGGGACACAAAATCGTTCTCTCCACGGGACGCCCACTTGCGAGCGCCAGAATACAGGCTGAGCGGCTGGGCCTGACACGCGAAGGCTGCTATGCAATTACTTACAACGGCGGGCTCATCTATGACCTGTATCGTCAGGAAACACTCTTCGGCAAGACAATTCCAAAGAATATTGTTCTGGAATTGTTCTATGCTGCTTCCGAACGGTGCCTGCATATTCATACCTATACGGATACACATATCCTCTCATGCTATGATACGGCAGAATTACATGAGTACTCCTCCTCCACATTGCTGCCCTATTGTATTGCAGATCGTTCACTTCATGAGTTAACCTCCGAACCATACAAGGTACTTGCTATTGATTACAAAAATATGGATCCGCTTCTTTCCTATCAACACGACATACTGGGAAAATATTCTGATCTCCTGGACAGTTTTTTCTCAAGCGACTGTTTTCTGGAAATTGTTCCAAAAAATATCAACAAAGGCGCTTCCGTAAAATGGCTTTGCGAATATCTTGGAATCCCTCTGGAGAATTCCGTTGCCGCAGGCGACGCCCAGAACGATATCTCCATGCTGGAGGCTGCTCAGATTGGCGCTGTTATGTGTAATGCGTTTCCCGGAATCGCCGAGCATGGCAATTATATCACCAGTGCAGACAACAACCATGACGGTGTCGCTGAAATTATCCGCAAATTTATTCTGTAATATTTTATTTCAGATCCGTCTTTCGGATGAGGCCGTGCTACACAAAACAGTCCTGAAACCATTGAAAGGCTTCAGGACTGTTTTTATAGAACTACCTTCTTCTCTTTTTCAGGAACAGAATCAGCAGAAGAATAAATACAATACCGGAAACGGCTACGACTCCTACCAGCAGTGCAATCGGGGTATCATCTCCCGTTGCTACCCCTGCCGCCTTCGTGATCACACGGAAGGTTACTGATTTCGCATCTACCGTTCCATCTGCTATCCATGAGCTTCCATTAAATACATCCTTGTTGAAAATAACCTTTAATGTATACTCCCCGGCTGCCCGGATTGCCATAGATGTCTTATATGGTGAACTCTGCCATGTATCGGTCACATTGCCGATATTGTAGCTTGCAGGACGATATCTGTAATCACCCGGATTCGGGTTCGTATTCTCCATACCTGCCCCCACTGCACTGAAAGTGATAGTATCACCGGTATAGTATTCGCCGCCTGCAACGAGATTCTGGATCTGATTGTTATCCGGTGACGGGCCATCCTTGTATGTTGCTTTTACAACAACATTCGCTGCCGGCATTGCAAACGTCGTTTTCCAGCGTGAACTGTCTGCAAAAACAACATTTCCACTTGATGCTGTCCATCCCGCAAATTCCCGTCCGCTCGCCGGATAATTGGAAGTAACAGTTACGGTATCACCTGCATGGTATGTCTGTGCATCACTACTTCCGTTTTCTACAATTACCTGATATACGATCTGGCGATAGTGGGCACTGATTTCCACACTGTCATCCGGCATTGTAAATGTTGTCGTCGGATTCGATGCATCCGCAAGCGTTGCATTCTCCGAATCTACATACCAATAATCGAATTCCATACCATCCGGAGCCTGATCCGCTTTGATCGTCACTGTAGTTCCATAAACACACTGATCATAATTTGTAATACCTGAGTTAACCTTCACCGTATATTCAATGCCATCATATACAGCCTGGAAATCCATATCCTGCGTCACGGTTACTGTAATCGACTCATAGTAGGAAAGATCACCAAGATCAACCGTACCGTCACTAACCTCCCAATGTGAGAAATCCTGTCCAATCGGTCCCGGATCTGCAACAACTGTAATCTCTGTACCTTCCTCGCAGTCCATCTCTGTGCCGACACCCTCAATCATTCCATTCGCCACAGTTACATGATAAACCTGATCCTGTTCCGCGTATACAGCCTTGATATTTACGGAACCTGCAGGCATTGTGAAGCTGGTCTCTGCACTTGTCTCATCCGCAAACTCCAGAGGAATCTCAACCTCTGAGATCATTGCTGTACCCTCCCAATGGTCGAATTCAAAGCCTTCTTCCGTACGGTCGGCCGCCGAAACAGTTACGGTCGTTCCTTCCTGCTGCTGTACTGTCACAGTCGCTCCACTGCCGTCATCCATAGTTACTTCATAGGAAGCTGCTGCGTATTCCGCCGTAACCGTAACATCTTCTTCCGGCATCACAAATGTAGCTACCTGCTGATCTGCATTCTCGATCAAAACGCTCTGACTGTCTGTCGTCCAGCCCGTGAACACCATGCCGTCCTTATCAGACGCTTCAACCGCTACCACATCACCCGGAGCATATTCACCGCTTCCGATTCCCTCTTCTACCTCAACCTGATAAACCGTTCCCTTTGTCTCTTCCGTTTCCGGGGCTTCGGACGTTTCATTCTGTGTCACATCAATTGGTTCTGCGACTTCAGCCGGCGGAGCTTCTGTCACATTCTCAGAAGTTTCAACGGTGCCGGTCGTAGTTTCTTCTGTCTGAGCATTCTCGCCCTGCGCAGCTTCGTCCGTATTACCCTGCGGTTCTTCCACAACTGCCAATGTTTCACTCTGCTGTGGTTCCGTTTCCTCCGGTACCCCATTCTGCATATTATCTATTGATGCCACCGTATCTTCCGGTGATATATCGATCTGAACCGGAACGTCTCCGGAAACAGATGTTTCGCTCTGCGGAATGTCTTCCGCCTTTTCCGTTGGCACCTGCTCTGACTCTTCCGTAACTGCTTCTGACAGATTCTCTGTCGCTTCTTCCTGCGGCATTTCAGTCGGCGCCTCCGTCGCTTCTTCCTGCGGTGCTTCGGTCAAAACTTCCGTTTCCGTATAAGAAGCTGAAATGACCACATCTCCTTCCGGCATTATAAATCCAGTCCCGGCTGCCATGCTATCCCATAGCTCTGCTGCCCCGCTGTCTATGTTCCATCCTGCGAACGTTAGATTCTCACTGCTCCGGTCGGCTGCGTTGATCGTTACTTCGCTTCCTGCCGTATAGCTGCCAGATCCTTCTCCATTATTTACCGTTACCTGATACGTCACCGGTTCTGTCTCAATTGTCGTATAAGACGCACTCAGAACCACGTCTCCCTCCGGCATCGTAAATCCGGTCATTGCTGCAGTGCTGTCCCATACCGACGCGGCACCGCTGTCCACACTCCATCCGCTGAACGCCAGATTCTCACCGCTCCGGTCGGCTGCGTTGATCGTTACTTCACTTCCTGCCGTGTAGCTGCCAGATCCTTCTCCGTTATTAACCGTTACCTGATACATCACCGGTTCTGTCTCAATCGCTGTGTAATTCGTACTCAGATTAACAGACCCCTCCGGCATCGTAAATTCCACGTTCAAAGCTGTCTGATCCGCAAGCACCGCCTCTGTATTATCCACAGTCCATCCGGTAAACTTAAGATTCTCTGCCGTCCGGTCGGCTGCTGAAACTGACACCTGTGCTCCGGCTTCATACTCTCCCACAGGATTTCCGTCTACGGCAACTGCATACAACTGCTTCTTACCATATTCTGCTGTTACTGTCACGCCCTTTTCCGGCATGTAAAACGTTGTTACAGGATTCGATGGATCCTCGAATGTCACTTCGTCATTTTCAGACTTCCAGCCAATAAATTCTTCGTCCCCTGTCGCCTCTTCAGCAGTAATCTCAACTGTATCTCCTGCTGCATAACAGGCAATATCTATTGATTCCTCCGGCATCTCATTTTCGCCAAACACATAATGTACTGAATGATTGCTGTCTTTTAATTCGGAAGTCCCTTTTTTCACCTTCAAAACGTATCCTGCATGTTCCAGATGGATGATACCTTCTCCATCGCTCGTTGCAGAAAACACTTTCTCCTTATCATTATTACTCCAGGTGCCATCCGTTACTTCCAGAATTTCTTCACCAAGCATTACTGTTCCATTTATTTTGTCAAGGCTGTCACCTGGAAATAGCCTCTGTGAACTGATTCCGGATGATACATCATAGGTCGTCGCCGCCAGAGCTTCCGTCACTGGTACTGCCGCTAACATGCAGGACATCAGAATACCCAAAATTCTTCTTTGTCTTTTTCCCATAAGTAACCCTTCCCTTTCTCTCCTGATTGTGATAACACTTATTTTCTATCTGGATTATAACACATAGCTGTATTGAAAACAAATAAGGGATACTGTCTACTTTTCTTAAGGCTTTCTTAAGAACATATGTTCAAAAAACACCTTCTTAAGGATTATAATCTTTCCTGCGCGGCACATAAAAAGAGGACGGTTGACCGCCCTCATCGTTTCTGATTAACAGGTGTGATTCCCTCTTTCCGGACATTATGTGTCTGGTTTTGATTTTCTGCCTTTACCTTCTGAGTTATGCTGTTAAATTCTTCGTTGCATTTCTTCCGCTGCTGCTTTTCAGGTTCTTTCCTGTTCATGTTCATCACCTCAGTGATAGGTTGCGCGGTCAGAAACGAAATCATTCATAGTATTCATAAGCAGGACGGTAAGCCGGGTTATGTCGTGAATGGTCATCTATCCAGGCCTGTCGTCGCCGACAGGCTCCAGCGACCTACCTGAAGCTGACGGGCCGCCATATGCTTCATTGCGGTCTTGCTTCGGATGGGGTTTACATATGCCCACCCCGTTACCGGGGCGGCGGTAGTCTCTTACACTGCCCTTCCAACCTTACTCTGCCGCCATATCCTGCGGATATGCCAGACAAAGCGGTACATTTCTGTTGCACTTTCCTTAGAGTCACCTCCACCGGACGTTATCCGGCATCCTTGCCCTGTGAAGCCCGGACTTTCCTCACCTGGCGCCTTTCGGACTGCCAGCCGCGACCATTTATCCTGCTTATGCCGCACATATCTTATCACACGATTGATTTTTTGTAAACCATTTCATTTTACTTCTTGCGGTCACCCTATTTCAAACATTCTACTGTTCGCGAGACTGCTCCCCTGTAAACCGTAACGATTCTACGCTGCATTCATTCAAATTCGTGTTTTTGACTACGAACGGACGCCCGCCATGGGTTCGGGACACCCCACGCAAACGCGGGTAACGCTCCG
>JAUNGL010000078.1 GCA_030524665.1 Lachnospiraceae bacterium
TGCAGGAAACGACATATGTTAAGCTTTGCGCATATGGGCGTATCATGAAGCTACTAAAAGCAGCAGGCTGTCAGTTGCCGTCTGCCGGAGGGAATGTCAAATAGCTGACTATGATAGTAGAAGTACAGTGGACTGGCTTTCGGACACGGGTTCGACTCCCGTCTACTCCAGTAAATGTCAGAAGGAGGGACCCGCGCGGAGCGTGGGAGGATTCCTTGTGACCCGCGAAAGAGCAGCGTTGCAGCTACTCTTTTTTTGTTTGGATATTCAGAGAATATTTGTGAAAAACACACATTTGACATAAACGTATGCTATACCATAAAAAGAATACCGCTTCTCATGGTGCGACAGAATCTGACGATTCTGTCGCCATCATATCGGGTGAAACTACGCGGGCGCAGTTTCGCTCCAATATGATATATGGGAAATCTGGATGATATGGTTATACGCGAAGCGGCAATGACACAGAATGGAGGATGGTTATGGAAAAGCTAAAGGTTCTTGTAGTAGATGATGAAAGCAGAATGAGGAAGCTCGTAAGGGACTTTCTGGTAAAAAAGGATTTTGAGGTGCTGGAAGCAGAAGATGGTGCGCAGGCACTTGACATATTTTTTGAAAAGAAGGATATTGCACTTGTGATTCTGGATGTCATGATGCCGAAGATGGACGGCTGGCAGGTATGCAGGGAGCTGCGTTCTTATTCGAATGTTCCGATCATTATGTTGACGGCAAAAGGAGACGAACGGGACGAACTGCTTGGCTTTGAACTCGGTGTCGATGAATATATTTCGAAGCCGTTCAGTCCGAAGATACTGGTAGCACGCGTGGAGGCAATTCTGCGCCGCTCCACTGGCTTTACTGCGGACGACGTTCTGCGTGCAGGAGCAATTGAGATTAACAAGGCTGCCCATCAGGTGACGATTGACGGGAAGAATGTAGATCTGAGTTATAAGGAGTTCGAACTTCTGACTTATTTTGTAGAAAATCAGGGCCTTGCACTGTCACGGGAAAAAATTCTGAACAGCGTATGGAATTATGATTATTTCGGGGATGCGCGTACGATTGATACGCATGTGAAGAAGCTGCGCAGCAAGCTGGGAGAACGTGGCGATTATATTAAGACCATTTGGGGTATGGGTTACAAATTCGAGGTGGAATAATATGAACGTATCAATCAGGAAGCAGCTTGCGCTGATATTTATCGGCCTGATGACCTCGGTTCTGCTCGTCAGTATGCTGGTCAATACCTTTTTTCTGGAAGATTTCTACTATGTTCGGAAAAGGGAGGTGCTGGTAGAGGCCTATGAGAAGCTGAATCAGGGGATTCACGCGGACGGCTCCATGCTGGTGAAGGAGCTGGAAGCCTACGAGGACCTTTGTACATCGAATAATATTATGTACGTGGTGACGAATGAGAACTTTGAAAAGGTACTGTGTACGCAGACTGACCCGGAGTATATCGGAGCCATGGTAGGGCGCCTGAACGGGTATGAGTGGGGCTTTGACCTGGATAAGAGCGCTACAATTCTGGAACAGAATGAGAACTATACGCTCCAGAAAAAATACGATAATGCTCTGGAAAGGGATTATCTGGAAATATGGGGCAAGGTGGACAGTGGCTATTATTTCATTATGAGAATCACAGTGGAGAGTATCCGCGACAGTGTCAAGATCTCGAATGAGTTTATCAAATATGTCTGTCTGGTTGGTATTTTGCTGAGCGTTGGTATTATCTGGTGGGTAACACGGAGAGTTGCCGCGCCGATCAAAGAACTGACTGAGCTGTCCAAACGTATGGCCGATCTGGATTTTGGCGTGAAATATACGAGCGGCGGAAGCAATGAGATCGGACAGCTTGGAATGCATTTCAACCAGATGTCGGAAAAACTGGAAAAGGCGTATTCACAGCTTATGACAGCCAACAATGAGCTGCAGAAAGACATTGAGGAAAAGACGAGAATTGATGAGATGCGCCGGGAATTCCTTTCGAATGTGTCACATGAGCTGAAGACACCGATTGCTCTGGTACAGGGTTATGCAGAAGGATTGAAGGAATGTATCAATGATGACCCGGAGAGCCGTGAATTCTACTGTGACGTCATCATGGATGAAGCTTCCAAGATGAATCAGCTCGTGAAAAAACTGCTGACTCTGAATCAGCTGGAAGAGGGAAATGAACAGGTTGTCATGGAGAGATTTGATATCGTTATGCTGATCAGGAACAAAATTCAGTCCGTATCGATACTGGCGCAGCAGAAAGAGGCCGAGATTACGTATTGCGGCAGCGATTCCCTTCCAGTGTGGGGGGACGAATTCAAAGTCGAGGAGGTACTGACGAATTATCTGAGCAATGCGTTAAATCACGTTGACGGAGAACGCAGAATTGTAATAAAGGCTGCTGCTTCCGGCAGTAAGGTGCGGATTTCGGTATTCAATACAGGAAGGCCGATTCCTGAGCAGGATATCGGACAGATCTGGGATAAGTTTTATAAAGTGGATAAGGCGAGAACACGTGAATATGGCGGCAGTGGTGTCGGATTATCGATTGTCAAGGCGATTATGGAATCATTCCACCAGAAATACGGTGTGGAAAATATGGAAAACGGAGTAGAATTCTGGTTTGAATTGGAGAGCGGAACTGTCCCAATTTATGCCTGTGGAGATAGTAGGTTATGAGGTCGATGAAGCAGGAAGCCTATTGACGACAAGGGGAGTTCGCTTCAGATGGACAGGGAATCACTGACAGACCAGGAAGGGGAAGGAAAAGATGAGTTATGTGGCAGTAGTTGGGGGCGGACCGGCGGGAATGATGGCCGCGATTACGGCGGCGGAGCAGGGGCATACGGTAAGCCTGTATGAAAAAAATGAGAAAACCGGAAAAAAGCTGTATATTACAGGAAAGGGTCGCTGCAATGTCACGAACAATTGTGACACGGAAGAATTTCTGAAAGCAGTCTGTGTCAACCGCAAGTTCCTGTATAGTGCCGGATATGGATTTACGAGTCAGGATACCATGGATTTTTTTGAAAGGCAGGGACTGAAGCTGAAGACAGAACGCGGCGGGCGTGTGTTTCCGGTGTCGGATCATTCCTCTGATGTGATCGCGGCGCTGAACCGGAAGCTGAAGGAATGCGGTGTGAAAGTATATCTGAATCAGGAAGTTGCAGAGGTGCTGACGGAGGAGATTGAGGCAGAGGAAGGGCAGACATCGGACGGAAGAAAAACGGCGGAAGCGAAAAGAGATGTATCCGGCATCCGGCTTTCTTCTGGGAAAACAGTCCGTGCCGATGCAGTCATCATAGCTACAGGAGGGATCTCTTACCGTTCTACCGGCTCTACCGGGGACGGGTACCGGTTTGCACGGGAGGCAGGCCATCAGGTGACGGATTTGTCTCCGTCACTTGTGCCGCTTGAGACGGAGGAAGAGTATCCGGCGCAGATGCAGGGATTGTCTCTGCGCAATGTTGAGGTTACTATAGCCGATGGCAAAAAAGAACTGTACCGTAACTTCGGAGAGATGATGTTCACACATTTTGGGGTAACAGGCCCGCTGATACTGAGTGCCAGTGCTGTGATCCAGAAACGCCTGAAGGAGCATCCGCTTCAGCTTAAGATTGATTTGAAGCCAGCACTCGAGGAACATCAGCTCGATGCGAGGATTCTTCGGGAATTTGAAGCAGGGAAGAATAAGCAGTTTAAAAATGTGCTTGGCAGCTTATATCCGGCCAAAATGATTCCTGTCATGATAGAACGGAGCAAAATACAGCCGGAGAGGGCCGTTCATGAGATTACAAAAGAAGAACGGCAGCGGCTTGTGGCTTTGACAAAATCTTTCCCATTGACGATTACGGCATTTCGAGATTATAATGAAGCTATCATTACACGCGGCGGAGTGAGTGTGAAGGAGGTTTTCCCGGCTACGATGGAATCAAAGCTGGTGGAAAATCTTTATTTTGCCGGAGAAGTTCTTGATCTGGATGCAGTCACCGGAGGATACAACCTGCAGATCGCCTGGGCGACCGGATATGCGGCCGGAATGGGCGTGCGGTGAAATGCTGGCATAAGACTTGGGGAGTAAACGTGTGGATGGTGAATACAGGATACATAATATGGCAATAATGAAAGGTATCACAGCAGTGAAGCACGAAGAGACATAAGAATGAGGAGGAGCATATGAGTTTTAATATCGCAATTGACGGACCGGCAGGAGCAGGAAAGAGCACAATCGCAAAGAGAGCAGCAAAAGAACTTGGATTTTTATATGTAGATACAGGAGCTATGTACAGGGCAATCGCACTCGGACTTCTGCGGAAGGGAACGGACATTGAGTCAGAGGCAGATCTGTCGGAGTCATTGAAGGAGATTGAGGTATCGCTTGATTATGAGGATGGCGTGCAGCAGGTGTATCTGAATGGAGAGAACGTGTCTGACCAGATACGTACGGAGGAGGTTAGCAATATGGCAAGTGCTTCCGCTTCCAAGCCGGAAGTGCGTGCGAAGCTTACCGAGCTTCAGAGAGGAATTGCTTCCAGACAGAGCGTGCTGATGGATGGACGTGACATTGGAACGGTGATACTGCCGAATGCACAGCTGAAGATTTATCTGACTGCGAGTGTGGAGACGAGAGCACAGCGCAGATATCAGGAACTTAACCTGAAGGGAGAAAACTGCAGTCTGGAAGAAATCGAAAAAGATATCCGTGAGCGGGATTTCAGGGATATGAACCGTGAGGCTGCACCGCTTCGTCAGGCAGAGGACGCAGTACTGATCGATTCCTCGCATATGACTATAGATGAAGTGGTTGCAATGATTGTACGCCTTACGGTTGTGAACAGACAGTAGTCAATACAATGCAATAGCACTGTGTGGCGGAAGGACAGAAGATTAGTTCCATGGGAAAGGACAGAAGAATGAAAGTCATCGTAGCAAAGACTGCCGGGTTCTGTTTTGGAGTCAGGCGTGCGGTAGATGAGGTACGCCAGCAGATCTGCGAAGGGAAGAAGCCGATCTATACGTACGGGCCGATTATACACAATGAGGAGGTTGTGCGTGAACTGGCAGATCAGGGCGTGCAGATTGTTGATTCGGAAGAAGAATTGGCGCAGCTTCGGGAAGGCACCGTCATTATCCGGTCACACGGTGTGGCGAAACACGTATATGAGACGGTGGAACGGCAGGGACTGGTGCTGGTAGATGCGACATGTCCGTTTGTCAAGAAGATTCACAGGATTGTAGACCGGTACAGCAGTGAAGGGGCTGACATTATTATCATAGGGAACGACGGCCATCCGGAAGTCGAAGGGATCAAAGGCTGGTGCCGCGGACGCGTTACTGTCATTGGAAATGAAGAAGAAGCCCGCAATTATACAGGGATAGAAGGAAAAAAACTCTGTATCGTGTCCCAGACGACATTTAATTACAAGAAATTTGATAAATTAGTTGAAATTATTTCGAAAGTGCGGTATGATAAAGTGGATATTTTGAATACGGTGTGCAGTGCCACGGAGGAGCGACAGTCAGAAGCGCGTGAAATTGCACGTAAGGTAGACAGTATGATTGTAATCGGAGGCAGTCACAGCTCGAATACCCGCAAGCTATTCGAAATATGCAGTAAAGAATGTGCAAATACTTACTATATACAGACACTTAAAGATTTGGATATCCGGCGATTGCCATCCAGGGGTTGGGTAGGTATTACAGCAGGGGCATCGACCCCAAATAATTTGATTGAGGAGGTTTCAAAACAATGTCAGATTTGAGTTTTGAACAAATGCTGGAAGAATCATTTAAAACAATTCATAATGGAGAGGTAGTCGAAGGCACTGTCATTGATGTCAAAGAAGATGAAATCATCTTGAACATCGGATATAAGGCTGATGGAATCATTACCAGAAGCGAGTATACCAACGATTCGAATGCAGACCTTCGTAATCTTGTCCAGGTGAATGACAAGATGGAAGCAAAGGTTCTGAAGGTAAACGACGGAGACGGACAGGTACTTCTTACCTACAAGCGTCTCGCAGCAGAAAAAGGAAACAAGAGACTGGAAGAAGCGTTCAATACGCAGGAAGTACTCGTAGCTCCGGTTGTTCAGGTACTTGGCGGCGGTCTCAGTGTAGTAGTAGATGAAGCAAGAGTATTTATTCCGGCAAGCCTTGTTTCAGATACATATGAGAAGAATCTTGAGAAGTACAACGGTCAGGAGATCGAATTCGTGATTACAGAGTTCAATCCGAGAAGACGCCGTATCATCGGTGACCGCAAGCAGCTTCTCGTTGCAAGAAAAGCAGAAATGCAGAAGGCACTCTTCGAGCGCATCAATGTAGGAGATGTAGTAGAAGGTACCGTTAAGAATGTGACAGACTTTGGTGCATTCGTAGATCTGGGAGGAGCAGACGGTCTGCTTCATATCTCTGAGATGTCCTGGGGACACGTTGATAATCCACGCAAGGTATTCAAGGTAGGTGATACCATGACTGTCCTGATCAAGGATATCAGCGGTGACAAGATTGCTCTGAGCCTGAAGTTTGAAGATCAGAATCCGTGGCTGACAGCAGCTGAGAAGTACGCAGTAGGTAATGTGGTATCCGGCCGTGTTGCCAGAATGACTGATTTCGGTGCATTCGTAGAGCTTGAGCCGGGCGTAGACGCACTGCTTCACGTATCACAGATTTCTCACAACCATGTAGACAAGCCATCCGATATTCTGAGCGTAAACCAGATCATCGAAGCAAAGGTAGTAGACTTCAACGAAGCAGACAAGAAGATCAGTCTCAGCATGAAGGCGCTCGAGACAGCTCAGGCTGCTCCGGCAGAGGATGCTGAATAATTCAAATATAAAATAAAAATGGTATACGGACTTCTTATGGGAGTCTGTATACCATTTTTTTGTCAGGCAATCGTTTTGTCAGATGCATACTGAGGAGACAACCGCCGTCTTTGCTGCATCAGAATTAGCAGCGAAATTTCTTCGAAACGCAGGGGGATAACATCGGCTCCTGTACTTGCTGCGTCATAATTAATAGCGAATTTCTTTCAGAATGAGGTTGAAAATGGACTGTACATAATATTGCAGCAGCCCGGGCTGGGCGGAATACTCTTCCAGATATTCAAAATAAAGGCTGCCGGACTTGTAAGAGGGAAGAAAGACAGGGGTAAAAATCTCCTCCGGCTGAGGCAGGAAGCAGCCAGTCTTCCGGACATAACAATTGGCAGGCTTTGCAGCAGTTCTGTGTGCCTTGTCAACGAACATGGCGACACTTTTGTGGATAGCCTGATCTTCGAGCGGAAGATAACAGTAATCATGGAAATTTGGAAAAAAGTGATACAATTCACCGCAGAAGCAGGGAATCAGCAGCGTGCCGCGGATATCCTCCGCACGCAGCACGATATCGCTGGATTCCGATTTGTATTGGAATCCCTGCGGGAGCGCGGTATTCAGCCGAAGTGACAAGCTGACAGAGGTGCCTGTCTGCTCACAGCGGGTGATGGAATACCCACCCTGCAAAAAAGCCGGATACGACGCAAAACGAAGCAGAGAAGTCATGCCGAGAATGTCCTCACGGTTATGGAGCAGCAGCGCTTCCCGCAGAGAGGGAAATTGTCCGGAAGCAAATTTTTGATAAACGGAGATCAAAGCTTTTCCGTCCATGGTATCCGCGCGCCGGTCGCCGAGAAACGCCTGCAGTGCAGTCTGATTCATATGAGCAAGTCCCAGCAGTTTCCCAAGCGGACGGAAGATTCGGTAAAGGTCCAGAGAAGCCTTGTCAGAAAGCGGATCAGGAAGCTGGTATTGCCGTATTTTCTCCCTGAGGTAAGGAAGGTCAAAAGTCGTTCCATTAAAATGAATAATAGTATCGTAAGGCGCGCAAAAAGAAAGAAAACCAGACAGGACCTGTAGTTCCTCCTCTTTGTTTTCTGCAAGCCACTGCGTCATCTTCCACCCCGAATTTTCCATATAAATGATCCCGATTAGATAAAGTGAGGAAGACCGGGCTGAGAAGCCAGTTGTCTCAATGTCAAAGAACAGGGAACTGTCCGGGACATAATTTAATACCTGATGGTATGTGGAGAAAGATGGAACAGTGTCGGTGATGGTTATCATATAGAGCTTCCTTTCCTATGTATGGTGATGCAAATCTGGTTTGTTTCCGGTTCAGTATAGACGATAGGAGAAAAAAAGGCAAGCTGCGGTCCGCGAACAGAACATGAATTAACCATATGGAAAGTAAAAACACAATATTTTCTTGAAAATATCTGCCGGATTGCGTATAATGAGGGCGAATATAGAAAATGCGGCTGCTCCGGTTTTGTGGCAGTTACCGGATACCGCATTGGTATCAGAAATTTCAAATGACAGGAGGATCTATCATGGCAGTATTGGTTACAGGAGGAGCCGGATATATCGGAAGCCACACATGCGTAGAACTTTTGAACAGCGGCTACGATGTTGTGGTAATGGATAATCTTTACAACTCCAAT
Source organism: Lachnospiraceae bacterium (assembly GCA_030524665.1). GTDB lineage: Bacteria > Bacillota > Clostridia > Lachnospirales > Lachnospiraceae > Choladousia. The sequence goes on from JAUNGL010000078.1 coordinate 8,482, forward strand.
GAAAAGGCTCTGGAGCGTGTCGAGCAGATCACCGGAAAGAAACTGAAATTCTATAACGCAGATATGCTGGACCGCGAAGCAGTGAATCATATTTTTGAAAACGAGGATATTGATTCCGTCATCCATTTCGCAGGCTACAAGGCAGTAGGAGAATCAGTCAGAAAACCACTGGAATATTACCATAATAACATCACAGGAACCCTGATTCTGTGTGATGTAATGAGAAATCACGGAGTGAAAAAGATCATCTTCAGCTCATCAGCAACCGTATACGGTGATCCGGCATTCGTTCCGATCACAGAAGAGTGCCCGAAGGGAAAAATCACGAACCCGTATGGCCAGACTAAGGGAATGCTGGAGCAGATTCTGACCGACCTGCACGTATCCGATCCTGAGTGGAATGTGGTATTGCTCCGTTACTTCAATCCGATCGGTGCCCACAAGGCCGGAATTATCGGAGAAGACCCGAAGGGTATTCCGAATAATCTCGTACCGTACATCGCGCAGGTAGCAGTCGGAAAACTCGAAAAGCTCGGCGTATTCGGCAACGATTATGATACACCGGATGGAACGGGAGTCCGTGACTATATCCATGTCGTAGACCTGGCAGTCGGCCACGTAAAGGCAATGAAGAAATTCGAACAGAAGCCGGATGTATACATCTACAACCTCGGAACCGGCAATGGCTACAGCGTACTGCAGGTACTCCATGCATTCGAAAAAGCATGCGGCAAGACACTTCCTTATGAGATCAAGCCGCGCCGTGCAGGAGATATCGCGACCTGCTACGCCGATCCGACGAAAGCAAAAGAAGAACTGGGCTGGGAAGCACAGTACGGTATTGATGAGATGTGTGCAGATTCCTGGAGATGGCAGTCGCAGAATCCGAATGGATATAATGACTGATTTGCTTTCACAGACGTACGCCATGCAGGCCGCAGACCTGTATGGCTAATTGCGTTAGTACAAAATTCAAAAAAGGTCTGGACGAATCTGCCGATTTATGAGAGAATATGAGATAAAGAATTACGACTGCCGTAATTTATGCGGCAGTTGTTGATAATTCAAAATTGAAAGGAGTTTTAACATGATTTATTCACGCGAAGTAGAAGAAATGTGCCCGGTTGCACAGGGCGTTCATCATGGCGCTGCTCCGATTCCGGAAGAAGCAAAATGGGTACAGGTGAAGGAAGTTAAGGACATTTCCGGCCTGACACACGGTGTTGGCTGGTGTGCTCCGCAGCAGGGTGCCTGTAAGCTGACCCTGAACGTTAAGGAAGGTATTATCCAGGAGGCTCTCGTTGAGACCATCGGCTGCTCCGGTATGACACATTCCGCAGCTATGGCATCTGAGATTCTGCCGGGTCTGACTGTTATGGAAGCTCTGAACACAGACCTTGTATGTGATGCGATCAATACTGCTATGAGAGAGCTCTTCCTTCAGATCGTTTACGGCCGCAGCCAGTCCGCATTCTCAGAAGAAGGACTTCCGGTTGGTGCAGGTCTTGAGGACCTCGGAAAGGGACTTCGTTCACAGGTAGGTACCATGTACGGTACACTGAAGAAGGGACCGCGTTACCTTGAGATGGCAGAAGGCTATGTTACAGGCATCGCTCTTGACGCTGACGATCAGATCATCGGATACCAGTTCGTAAGCCTTGGAAAGATGACAGACTTCATCAAGAAGGGCGACGACCCGAACACCGCATGGGAAAAGGCAAAAGGACAGTATGGCCGTGTTGCCGACGCAGTGAAGATTATTGATCCGAGAAAAGAGTGATAGGGAGGTAATGAAAAATGGCTTTATTTGAATCATACGAGAGAAGAATTGATAAAATCAATTCCGTTTTGAATAGTTATGGCATTGCTTCCATCGAAGAAGCAGAGAAGATCACGAAAGACGCAGGTCTTGATGTATACAATCAGATCAAAGGCATCCAGCCGATCTGTTTTGAGAATGCATGCTGGGCATACACCGTAGGTGCAGCTATCGCAATCAAGAAGGGCTGCCGCAAGGCTGCAGATGCAGCAGCAGCAATTGGTGAAGGACTTCAGGCATTCTGTATTCCGGGTTCCGTAGCAGACACACGTAAGGTAGGTCTTGGACATGGAAACCTTGGAAAGATGCTTCTGGAAGAGGATACCGAATGCTTTGCATTCCTGGCAGGTCATGAGTCCTTCGCAGCAGCAGAAGGTGCCATCGGTATCGCAGAGAAGGCAAACAAGGTTCGTCAGAAACCGCTCCGTGTTATCCTGAATGGTCTTGGAAAAGATGCAGCTCAGATCATTGCAAGAATCAACGGCTTTACATATGTAGAGACAGAGTATGATCCGTATACCAACGAAGTAAAGGAAGTATTCCGCAAGTCCTACTCCGAAGGACTCCGTGCAAAGGTGAACTGCTACGGCGCAAACAGCGTTCCGGAGGGTGTAGCTATCATGTGGAAGGAAGGCGTAGACGTATCCATCACAGGAAACTCCACCAACCCGACCCGTTTCCAGCATCCGGTAGCAGGTACCTACAAGAAGGAATGCAACGAGAAGGGCAAGAAGTACTTCTCCGTAGCATCCGGCGGTGGTACAGGACGTACCCTTCACCCGGATAACATGGCAGCAGGTCCGGCTTCCTACGGTATGACAGATACCCTCGGACGTATGCACTCCGATGCACAGTTTGCAGGTTCCTCATCCGTGCCGGCTCATGTAGAAATGATGGGTCTCATCGGCGCAGGTAACAACCCGATGGTTGGTATGACTGTTGCAGTTGCAGTTGCCATCGAAGAAGCAGCAAAAGAAGGTAAATTCTAAGAAATGCAGTAAAATCAAAGGATTTCAGATGTAAAAAGGAGTGGTCAAAAGCATGAAAATGCGGGCCACTCCTACATTATTCCTACACTATTCCTGCACACGTATTCCTACACTGGGAACCGTGTGCGATACACTCTATTTTATTTTTTCGATTTCTGTTTTAAGCCACTCAATTTCGCGTTTGGTGTATACTTTTTCTGTAACATCCGTTATGACATGTCCAACGATATATTTAATTGCATATTCGTCAACGCCATATTTTTTTGCCTGTGTGATAAAATGCATTCGCCCATCATGAGTCCTGTGCTGTGGGTTTAATTTCAATTCGTCTCTAATTTTTTTAAAGCGTTTCCATTTATTGTAATCTGGTAAAATAAAACTGGTTGCTTATCTGGAGAGGGTAAGTCGGTACGTCTTGCTCTTTCGATTTTTTCAAAAGTGGTGTAGGTTTTACATTTGATTTCTGGTATAATATAAAAAATATTTGTTTTGTACAGAGACGGGGGTATGGAGCATTCCGTAAAAAACAGGCGATTGGAATAAGGAGTGTAATGAATATGGAAGTGAGACAAAAGAAGCTCCCCATAGGGATTGAGAATTTTGAAGAATTACAGACAGAAAATTTTTACTATGTCGATAAGACAAATCTGATTAAGGAGCTCTTGAATCATTGGGCAAAAGTAAATCTTTTTACACGTCCCAGAAGGTTTGGAAAGTCATTGAATATGAGTATGCTGAAAAATTTCTTTGAGTTGGATGGAAAGAAAGAAATATTTAGTAAATCAGAAATCTCAAAAGAAGTCTCTTTGTGTGAAGAGTATATGGGTAAATTTCCTGTGATATTGGTTTCTTTGAAAAGTATGAATGCAGCGACTTATGAAAAAGCATGTGATATGGCAGTTCAGGTCATAAACGGGGAAGCCAGGAGATTCCAGTATCTATTGGAAAGCGAACGCCTTACTCCTTATGATAAGGCTGCATTTTCAACACTGCTGAAGCCTTATATGAGTGAGGCCGTCCTGTGCAGCAGCTTGAAGGTTTTGTCAGAGCTTCTTGCAAAGCATCACAGCCGCAAAGTGATCCTGTTGATTGATGAGTATGATGTACCGCTGGCAAAAGCGTTTGAACGGGGATATTACGATGAGATGGTATTATTCATCCGAAATATGTTTGAACAGGCGCTGAAAACCAACGACAGCCTTAAATTTGCGGTATTGACAGGATGTATGCGTATCTCAAAAGAGAGTATTTTTACCGGGCTGAACAATTTAAAGGTTCTGTCTGTGGCAGAAGTGCAGTTTGATGAATATTTCGGGTTTACAGACAGGGAAGTAAAGGATATGTTGGAATATTATGGTCTTTCCAGCCACTATGATGAGATAAAAGAATGGTATGATGGTTACCAGTTTGGAAACGTAGAGGTGTATTGTCCCTGGGATGTGATCAATTACTGTGATGCGCTGCGGGCAGATCCTGATGCTCAGCCGAAGAATTATTGGTCGAATACCAGCAGCAATGAAGCTGTAAAGCGTTTCATTCAGGAATCGGACAAAGGAGCGGCGAAACGTGAGATCGAAAAGCTGGTTGCCGGTGAAGTGATCACGAAGGAGATTCATCAGGAGCTGACGTATCAAGATATGTATGATTCTATTGAGAATCTGTGGAGTGTCCTGTTTACCACAGGGTATTTGACGCAGAGGGGAAAGTCAGAGGGAGATAAATTTCATCTGGCAATTCCAAATATTGAGATCAGAAAAATTTTTACGACGCAGATCATGGAGTTTTTCAAAGAGAATGTTCCTAAAAACGGGGAAGCCTTAAAAGATTTCTGTGAGGCATTGAAAGGCGGAGAGCCTGATCGTGTGGAAAAACAGCTGGGCGAATATCTGAAGCGGACGATCAGCATTCGTGATACCTTTGTAAAAAAGCAGATGAAGGAGAATTTCTATCATGGTATTCTGTTAGGAATCCTGGGATTTCAGGATACATGGAGCGTTTCATCGAATAAGGAATCCGGCGATAGGTACAGTGATATCCTGGTGGAAACAGACGATGGGGAAGTCGGCATTGTACTTGAAGTGAAATATGCAGAGGAAGGCGGTCTGGAGACAGCCTGCCGGGAAGCCTTGGAGCAGATTGAGCGCAAACGGTATGAGGAGGAGCTTCTTGACGAAGGAATTAATCATATTTTAAAGTATGGAATTGCGTTTTATAAAAAAAGATGCAGGGTAATGCTTGCAGGCTTTGAGGACAGTTTACAGTAAATTTCCGGGCGCAAATGGATAAAATCTTTCAGACAGGGAAAATCACTCTGAACAGTCAGTATCTTTTGTGAAATGAGAGTCAGGCACATTACTTCATGAAAAATGGAGATGATGTGCCTGATTTTGTGTTCTGGAAAAAATAATTTTAGTGCTTGATTTCCTGAGAAAAATTACTATAATAGGTATTTGACCAATCATAACAGAGCAAATAGATATGCATTCATATCTAAAAAAGGCAGTGAAGAGGAGAGAGAAGAAATGGAACGTACGGAAGATAAAAGCAATTTTCTGTTTACAAACAATGATTTGAAGAAACTGATTATCCCTCTGATCATTGAGCAGATACTTGCCATAGCTGTGGGCCTCGCGGACTCACTGATGGTGGCAAGCGCCGGAGAGGCGGCCGTATCGGCAGTATCCCTGGTTGATACAGTTTTTGTATTGCTTATTAACCTGTTTGCGGCGCTCGCAACCGGAGGAGCGGTAATCTGCGGCCAGTATATCGGAAGACACCATCCGGAAGCAGCCTGCCGTGCGGCAAATCAGCTGGTACTGTTTACAGGTATATTTTCTGCCATAGTCATGGTTCTGACATATGCCTGCAAAGATTTCATCCTTCACGTAGTATTCGGAAACATCGCACCAGATGTTATGAAAAACTGCGAAACCTACCTGCTGATTGTGGCGGGCTCCATTCCCTTCATCGCACTGTACAATGCCGGTGCAGCTATATTTCGTTCCATGGGCGATTCCAAGACGGCCATGTATATGTCACTTCTCATGAACGGCATCAATCTGGCAGGAAACGCAATATTGATATACGGACTTCGGATGGGAGTGGCCGGTGCAGCTATTCCAACGCTGATTTCGAGAATTGTGGCCGCTGTGGTGATCGTATGGATGCTGGCGAACCAGCAAAAGCAAGTACATCTCGTACTGCCTTTTGAGTTTCGCTTCGACCTTCCGCTCCTGAAGAAAATTCTCGGAATCGGTATCCCTAATGGCTTGGAAAACAGTATGTTCCAGCTCGGCAAAATTCTGGTGCTGAGTATTGCATCCGGATTCGGAACAGCCGCTATTGCGGCCAATGCAGTCTGCAACAGTATCGGAATGTTTCAAATACTTTCGGGTTCCGCGGTTGGATTTGCAGTACTCACAGTGACTGCCCAATGTGTAGGTGCCGGAGACTGCAGACAGGCCCGCTATTACACCCAAAAGCTCCTGAAACTTACGTACGCAGCGAATATCCTCATGAATCTGCTGGTACTGGCAGCACTTCCATTCCTTATAAAAATGTATCACCTGTCCCCGGAGGCAGCAGGATACACGAGAAGCATCATCCGATATCACGCAATCTGTGTCGTAACCATATGGCCGCTTTCTTTCACGCTGCCCAACACCCTGCGTGCAGCCGCCGATGTGAAATTTCCCATGGTACTGTCCATCATCTCCATGTGGATTTTCAGAATCGGATTCAGTTGGCTGCTGGGTGTGGAACTTGGAATGGGAATCTTCGGAATCTGGGTAGCAATGACCATCGACTGGCTGTTCCGGGCGATCTGCTTTACGGTGCGGTATGTAAAGGGCAAGTGGGAGAAGAGTGTACATCAGTAAAACAGTGGTTGTTATTAGTCAGCAGACTAAAGGTTCGTATTTAGTAACAGACAACAGTAACCAGAGTCTCGAAGGTCAGCGATAAAATACTTGACAAACAGATTCAGTGGGATTATATTGATAAAGTACTTATACAAAAGATAAATGGCGGAGGCATCTCATGTTATAGGGAGGCTCCGCTAAAATTTTTGGGTTTAAATGTTTGATTTATGAAATACATATCTAACCAAATGTATGTTGCTGTTCACACGTTTGTCAAAATGGTAGCTGTCTGAACGGTAAGAAGATGTACTTTTCACTATTGGAAAGAACTAAAAATTGCTTGACAATCAGAAGGCATAGGCTTATATTGAAAGAGCGATTTTTATAAAAGACAAATAGAGGGGGATAATATATAGCATGTTCCCGATGGAATTTATTTGAAAGCTATTAAGTATGAGTAGTCGGCAGATCAAGATGAGATTTCTGTAAAAGAAAAGATTTTTGATTTGGTAACTAGTGTTTATGTCAAATCTAAGTTCTTTTTATCCATGGAGTGATTTCAGGTGTAATAATTACGTATTTATCATCAATTCTACCGGTTTTTAGTGTGGGTCATTATAAAATATTCTTTATATGCAAAAGTTTATATTCTTTTTGAAATCGTTACAGGGAAATTCATATTTGCAGAGCTAGAGGTGATTTTGATAACGCAATAGAAGCGTTCATATTTAATGAGAATAGTCTGCTCTTTTTGTGTTTTTGCTGTTGCGTTTCATAGAAAAAGGAGCTTCCTGTATAATTCAAGTATAGGGAATTCCA
>JAUNGL010000079.1 GCA_030524665.1 Lachnospiraceae bacterium
TAAAAATCTGCAAAAAAACGACAAATTTTTTTGGGAATTACTTGACACAGGCGGGCAAATCCATGATCGCGAAGCGGATTCCGTCTATCCTGTCTCCGATGACACTTGAGGAAGCACTGGAAGTATCACGGATTCACAGTGTGGCAGGAATCCTTCCGGAGGAGGGGATCCTCTGTGAACGTCCATTTCGTATGCCGCATCACACGGTTTCAGCCGCGGGGCTTTCCGGAGGAGGAGCAGTGCCGAAGCCGGGTGAGGTCAGCCTTTCGCATCGTGGTGTGTTGTATCTGGATGAGCTTCCGGAATTCCAGAAGGAGACACTTGAGATTTTGCGGCAGCCGTTGGAGGATGGCAGTGTGTGTATTACAAGAAGCAGTGGTTCTTATGTGTTTCCGGCAGATTTCATTCTGGTGGCATCCAGAAATCCGTGCAAATGCGGATATTATCCGGACAGAAGCAGATGCCGCTGTTCGGAATATGAAGTGAAGCGATATCTTCGCAGAATCAGCAGACCTTTGCTTGACCGGATTGATATTCATGCGAGTGCAGAGTTGGTCACTTATGAAGATCTGCATAACAGGGAACCGGGAGAAAGCTCTGAAGAGATCCGGAAACGTGTCCTGAGGGCACACGGGCTTCAGATTGAGCGGTATCGCGGGACGAGATACCGATTTAATGGGGAACTGACCTCAGATGTATTGGAAAAATACTGTTATCTGGGAGATGAGGAAAATGAATTTATGCGGAAAGTGTATCAGAAGAAACACCTGACCGCCCGTACATATCACAGACTGTTGAAAGTGGCGAGAACGATTGCTGATCTGGACGGGGAAGAACTGATTCAGAGCCGGCATCTGAGTGAAGCGATACATTATCGGCCAGAGGAACATCTGATGTGAGGTATCTGTTGTGGGCATGAACGGAGTTTCCTTTGCGGAGGGAGATATGGCTGGCTCGTTTGGGGCGGACATGGAGCATGCTTAACAGGACGAATCTGACCGCACATCTCGGGAGGAACAGACAGGATAGGGAAAGAAGGAGTTTTTTGGATAAAAAAGAAAAGATACAAATAGAGACGGGGGATTGTCAGGGGGAGATGTACTGGGCATGGCTTTGCAGTATTCCCGGATTGTATTTGCCACAGCAAAAGATATTGCTTCAGTATTTGAATCATCCGGAAGCTGTCTGGAAAGCATCTCAAAAGGAACTGGAGGCACTGGGCCGTGAGGGATATGAGTGGGCAAAAAAGGTGAGCTGGTTTCAGAAGAAATCCACACCCGCCGAAAGAATGCATATACTGGGAAAGCGTGGAATAAGATTTATCAGCTTCCGTAATCCCGGATATCCGATGCGCCTGCGCACACTTTCAAATGCTCCGCTTGGTCTTTTTTATAAAGGAAGTCTGCCTGAAGAACAGTGCAGGGCGGCTGCTATTGTCGGAGCCAGGATGTGCAGTCGGTTTGGAAAGGATATGGCGGAGCTGATCGCCGGAATGATCGTAGTATATGGCGGGCAGGTCATCAGCGGAGCTGCTTATGGGATTGATGGAGTGGCACAGATGGAGGCATTGCGCCGTGGCGGCCGCAGTTATGGGATTCTCGGCTGCGGAGTGGATGTGTGTTATCCGAAAGGAAATTATCTGCTGTTCGAACAGCTTGAAAAGCAGGGAGGAATTATTTCGGAATTTCCGCCGGGGACACCGCCCCTGCGGTCACATTTTCCTATGAGAAACCGTCTGATCAGCGGTATGTCAGATATGGTCATCGTAGTGGAAGCGAGGAAGAAGAGCGGTTCTCTGATTACTGCGGATTTTGCAGCAGAGCAGGGACGGGAGGTCTATGCAGTTCCGGGGCGTCCGGGGGAAGAATTAAGTGAGGGATGTAATGAGCTGATCTCACAGGGAGCCGGTATTTTTCTGTCACCGGAACAGTTTGCAGAAAGCGTTTTAGTGCCTATGGGGATGGAAAAATCAAAAAAATCACTCCAAGTGACACTTGCGCCATCCGAAGAATTGGTGTATAGTAGTCTCGGTTTGCACTCAAAAGGGCTGATTGAGCTACAGGAGTGTACTGACATGTCTCTCACTGAACTGAGTGATATATTGCTGAGACTGGAGCTTAAGGGATTGGTGAGAGAGACATCCAGAAATTTTTATGCCAAAATGAAATAGAGGTAACTGTTATGCCCAAATATTTAGTGATTGTCGAATCACCTGCAAAAGTTAAAACAATTAAGAAATTTCTCGGCTCGAATTATGAGGTGCTTGCATCGAATGGACACGTACGTGATCTGCCGAAGAGCCGCATGGGAATTGATATTGAGCATGGATATGAACCGAAGTATATTACAATTCGCGGGAAGGGAGATATACTGGCGGCACTGCGGAAAGCAGAGAAAAAAGCTGACAAAGTTTATCTGGCAACGGACCCTGATCGTGAGGGGGAGGCGATCTCCTGGCATCTGGCAGAAGCTCTGAAGCTGGATGAAAAGAAGCAGAACCGTATTACTTTTAATGAGATAACAAAGAGTGCTGTGAAGGAATCGCTGAAGCATGCACGTTCAATTGATATGAATCTGGTAGATGCACAGCAGACAAGAAGAATTCTTGACCGGATGGTGGGCTATAAGATTAGTCCGCTTCTGTGGAGTAAAGTGAAGTGCGGACTCAGTGCAGGGCGTGTGCAGTCCGTGGCACTCCGGATTATTGGGGATCGGGAGGATGAGATCAATGCGTTTATTCCTCAGGAATACTGGACGCTGGATGCTGATTTATCCATGGAGGGTGAACGGAAGACTTTGACAGCCAGATTCTATGGGAAAGACAAGAAAATCGCAATTAGCTCCAAAGAACAGATGGATCAGATCCTGTCAGAGATTGGACAGGCGCCATTTGTGGTGGAGGATGTAAAAAAGGGAGAGCGCATTAAGAAGCAGCCTTTGCCGTTTACTACAAGTACGCTTCAGCAGGAAGCAGCAAATGCTCTGAACTTTTCTACCCAGAAGACGATGCGGATTGCGCAGCAGCTCTATGAAGGAGTTGATCTGAAGGGCAGCGGAACGGTTGGTTTGATTACGTATCTTCGTACGGATTCTACACGTATTTCGGAAGAAGCAGACCGGGCTGCAGCAGAATATATTGAGAGTCAGTACGGAAATCAGTATCTGGCAGGGGAAAGTGGAAAGCGTGATGGCAGTAAAAAGATACAGGATGCACATGAGGCTATCCGGCCATCCGATATCCGCCGGATTCCTGCAGAGGTGAAGGAATCTCTGAGCAGGGACCAGTTTCGTCTGTATCAGCTGATCTGGAGGAGATTTGCAGCCAGCCGTATGGCTCCGGCAAAGTATGAGACAACACTTGTGAAGATAAGTGCGGCAGGTTATCGTTTCCAGATTACAGCTTCCCGTGTTGCATTTGACGGTTTCATGTCAGTCTATACGGAGAGCGGAGATGAGAAAGAAGAGACCAACGTACTGCATGGAAACATTGAAAAAGGGATGGAACTGAAGCTAGTAAAGTTCGATCCGAAGCAGCATTTTACACAGCCGCCGGCCCACTATACAGAGGCTTCGCTGGTGCGTGCACTGGAAGAACAGGGAATTGGCCGTCCGAGTACGTATGCTCCGACGATTACGACTATCATTGCCAGACGTTACGTAGCTAAGGAAAATAAGAATCTGTATATGACGGAGCTTGGAGAAGTTGTTAACAATATAATGAAAGAGGCTTTCCCGAGCATTGTGGATGTTACATTCACAGCGAATATGGAGTCCCTGCTGGACTCTGTGGAAGAAGGAATTGTTCCATGGAAGACAGTTGTTGAAAACTTTTACCCGGATCTGGACGAAGCCGTACAGGAAGCGGAGAAAAACCTGGAAAAAGTGACAATAGCCGATGAGGTTTCCGATGTCATTTGTGAGGAGTGCGGACGCAATATGGTAATCAAATACGGACCGCACGGCAGATTCCTGGCCTGTCCAGGCTTCCCGGATTGCCGGAATACGAAGCCGTATCTGGAAAAAATCGGAGTAAAGTGTCCTCTCTGTGGTAAAGAAGTTGTGCTGCGTAAGACGAAAAAGGGAAGGAAATACTATGGCTGTGAAGCAGGATCGGAATGTGATTTCATGTCCTGGCAGAAGCCTGTTACAGAAAAATGTCCGCAGTGCGGTTCCTATATGGTCGAAAAAGGAAACCGGTTGGTATGTGCGGATACGTCGTGTGGTTATGTCTGTGCAAAACCTGAGGAAACAGGCGGTTGAGCAATGCTGAAAGTAGTTGCTGGGCGCGGAGTGAACAGGAACTTAACAGTAACTAAAAGTGCGTCAATATGCACATTATTCGTTGATTTTATGAAAACTATATGTTAATATAGAAAAAGATAAAGAAACAGTGCGAAGATGTGAAGAGATGTAAAAAGGTGCGTTGAGGAGGTTTGGGATGAGTGTACAGTTGCTGGATAAAACCAGAAAGATAAATCAGCTTCTGCATAATAACAATACCAGCAAAGTCGTATTTAATGACATCTGCGATGTATTGACGGGCATTTTGAACTCTAATATTCTTGTAATCAGCCGTAAGGGCAAGGTGCTTGGTGTTGGTTTATGTGATGGTGTGGAAGAGATCAAGGAACTGATATCGGACAGCGTGGGCGGGCATATTGATCCGTTGCTGAATGAGCGGATGTTAGGTGTACTTTCCACTAAAGAGAATGTGAATCTGGAGACACTGGGATTCGAAGGTGAAAATGTAAGACAATATGAGGCGATTATCAATCCGATTGATATCGCAGGAGAACGGCTGGGTACCGTGTTTATGTATAAGAGCGGAAGTCAGTATGATATTGATGATATCATTCTGAGTGAATATGGTACTACAGTTGTGGGACTTGAGATGATGCGTTCTGTAAATGAGGAAAACGCGGAAGAGAACCGGAAAATACAGATTGTAAAATCAGCGATCAGTACACTGTCATATTCTGAATTGGCAGCCATCATCCATATCTTTGATGAGCTGAATGGAATGGAAGGAATTCTGGTTGCCAGCAAGATTGCGGATCGTGTTGGAATTACGAGATCTGTGATTGTCAATGCATTGCGCAAGTTTGAGAGTGCCGGAGTGATTGAGTCGCGCTCCTCCGGAATGAAGGGAACCTATATTAAAGTATTGAATGATGTTGTCTTCGATGAATTGGAAGAAATCCGAAAAAGCAAGAACATCAAATAGGTGTCTTGTACCAGAATAGAATTAGTGAGTATGGAAACCCACGGTATGCAGGAAATAAAACTGCTGCCGTGGGTGTTTTGACGTAAGGGGATGAATATAATTGTGTGGGAAAAAGCGGCTGTGATAACTAAAATGAAAAATAAAATAATAAGAAAAAGTGAGAAAACAAGAGATATCAAGAGAAAATAAGAGATAAAGAAAGATATTCACAAATATACAGATGTAATAGAAGTTGCATAATTTACATATTTTAACTAATATAAGGATGTTGATTAGCACTCGAACTTGGTGAGTGCTAATAAAGAAGAAGCTTATAATCATCGAAGGAGGAATCAGATATGAAATTAGTACCGTTGGGAGATCGTGTTGTATTAAAGCAGTCAGAAGCAGAAGAGACAACAAAGTCAGGCATTATTCTGGCAAGCAAGGCACAGGAGAAGCCGCAGGAGGCTGAAGTTATCGCAGTTGGGCCGGGCGGAATGGTTGACGGGAAAGAAGTTACGATGCAGGTAAAGGTTGGGGATAAGGTAATCTATTCCAAGTATTCAGGCAATGAGGTTAAGCTTGGCGAGGAAGAATTCATCATTGTGAAGCAGTCCGATATTCTTGCAATCGTAGAGTAGATACAGCATTATAATTTACGGAGTGAACAGTAACAATAGAAAGCCCAGGTCTGAGAACCGCGGGATATGAAAGATGACAGGCCTTTTTGGATTGCCGCGTACAGGAGATCACTTTAGAAAGGCATTCGGAAGGGTATCAATAAATTCAGACAGAATTCAGGAGGAATGTTACTATGGCAAAGGAAATTAAATTCGGCGCAGATGCCAGAGCAGCTCTGGAGTGCGGCGTAAACAAACTCGCAGATACAGTTCGTGTAACACTTGGACCGAAAGGAAGAAACGTAGTTCTTGACAAGCAGTTTGGTTCACCGCTTATCACAAATGATGGCGTGACAATTGCAAAGGAAATCGAGCTGGAAGATGCGTTCGAGAATATGGGAGCACAGCTGATCAAGGAAGTAGCTTCCAAGACAAATGACGTAGCTGGTGACGGAACGACTACAGCGACTGTTCTTGCACAGGCTATGGTAAATGAAGGAATGAAGAATCTGGCAGCAGGAGCTAACCCGATCGTTCTTCGTAAGGGAATGAAGAAAGCAACTGAGAAGGCTGTAGAAGCCATCAAGGCTATGAGCCAGAAGGTAAATGGAAAAGAGCAGATCGCAAGGGTTGCAGCTGTATCCTCAGGAGATGAGAAGGTCGGAGAACTGGTTTCTGACGCTATGGAAAAGGTTTCTCAGGATGGTGTGATCACGATCGAGGAATCCAAGACAATGCAGACAGAACTGGATCTGGTAGAAGGTATGCAGTTTGACCGCGGATACATTTCTGCTTATATGGCAACCGATATGGAAAAGATGGAAGCAGTTCTCGATGATCCGTTTATCCTGATTACAGATAAGAAGATCAGCAGCATTCAGGAGATTCTTCCGTTGCTGGAGCAGATCGTTCAGTCTGGTAAGAAGCTGCTTATCATCGCGGAGGATATTGAGGGTGAGGCTCTTACCACATTGATCGTTAACAAGCTGCGCGGTACTTTCCAGGTAGTTGGTGTAAAAGCACCGGGATACGGCGATAGAAGAAAAGCTATGCTGGAGGATATTGCGATCCTGACAGGCGGCCGTGTAATTTCTGAGGAAGTTGGCCTGGAGCTGAAGGAAGCTACGCTGGATATGCTGGGACGTGCAAAATCCGTAAAGGTTCAGAAAGAAAATACAATCATTGTGGATGGACTTGGAGACAAGGAAGCAATTAAGACAAGAATCGCTCAGATTAAGGCAACGATCGAAGTTACGAAGTCTGAGTTTGACCGTGAGAAGCTTCAGGAGAGACTTGCGAAGCTGTCCGGCGGTGTTGCAGTCATCCGTGTAGGTGCTGCTACTGAGACTGAGATGAAGGAAGCAAAGCTTCGTATGGAAGATGCTCTGGCAGCTACCAAGGCCGCTGTAGAGGAAGGCATCATCGCAGGCGGCGGATCAGCATACGTACACGCAGCTAAGGAAGTTGCCAAGATGGCAGCAGAGCTGGAAGGCGATGAGAAGACTGGAGCAAATATCATCCTGAAGGCACTGGAAGCACCGCTGTACCACATTGCAGCAAATGCTGGTCTGGAAGGATCTGTGATTGTAAACAAAGTACGTGAGGCAGAACCGGGAACAGGCTTTGATGCATACAATGAGGAATATGTGGACATGGTAGCAGCAGGTATCCTTGATCCGGCGAAGGTTACGAGAAGTGCACTGCAGAATGCAACAAGCGTAGCATCCACTCTGCTCACTACTGAGTCTGTAGTTGGTATTATCAAAGAAGATACACCTGCAATGCCGGCCGGTGGAGCAGGCGGAATGGGTATGATGTAAATCAGTCAGACCTTTTACCGGACGCCGTGCAGGCCACAGATCGTCTGTATAGCTGAACTGTTAAATTAAAATAAAGTGAGGGTAAACGATAGACAGTTTACCCTCTTTTGTGTTAAACTGGAGTACAGAAGTGAATGCGATGGCATTCGCATACTACAACAGAAACGTATGAGAGGTACACTGTATGGATGAGAGATCAGTCAAAGAGATCATACGGGAGGAGTGGAAGAAGCTGTCAGGTCTTACGTGGGGACAGAGGCTTGGCTATATATGGGATTACTATAAGCCATTGATGGTAGTGATGCTTGTGATTGCGGCAGCGATATCGATCGGTGTCACGATTTACCACAACTTGCAGATCAATCATGTATTCCAGACATATTGGGTCAACAGCAATTCCTTCGAGTTTAACTCTGATGAGGTTGCAGCAGAGTTTGCGGAATATATCGGCGGAATCGGAAAAAATGATGAGATTACCGTCGATGCCAGCGTGCAGTACAGTTTGACGGAGAACACACAGTATTCAATGGCGGCACAGATGAAGCTTACGGCTTTGATGGCAACCGGCGATATGGACGTGCTTCTTCTGGATGGTGAAATATATGAACATTTTATGGAAGTAGGTGCTGCTTTCCAGGAATTGTCGGAGCTCTATCCGGAGGAACAGTTGAAGATATGGGAACCGTATTTGGTGAAGGGAGAGAATACCGAGAGCGGCGGAGAAGGCGTGTATGCGCTTCTGGTTACAGATGCTCCGGTATTGAAGCGCCTGAATGCGTACCCGGAAGGAGAAGTCTATGCGGTAGTGATGACAGGAACAAAACATCCTGAGGAATGTGCACAATTCCTGAACTATCTGCTGGGATATTAAATATTTCACGTTTGGAGGAAGCGAAAATGAGTGACATGTACAAAGAAATCCTGGTTAAGAGAAAAACATCTGCGGCCAATCAGCTTGCCAAGGCGGGAGTAATTGCCCTGACGGCAGTCGGACTTGTGGGCGGTATTGTATTTATGTTTATACCGTTTCTGGTGATTGGAATTGCCGGTGGTGTTGCCTGCTATTTTCTGGTACCGAAGCTGGATGTTGAGTATGAATATTTATACGTAAATGGCGATCTGGATATCGATGCGATCTATTCGAGACAGAAGAGAAAAAAGGTGGCAGAATATACTTCAGCAGAGCTTGAACTTCTTGCACCGGAGAATTCTCATGCGCTGGATTCTTACAAGAATAAGAAGGATATGAAGGTGCGGGATTTTACCTCGGGTGAACCTCAGAAGAAGAATTACATTATGGTAATGAACAAGGATAAAGGCCAGGAGCTGGTTAAGGTGGAACTGGACGAAGCAATTGTAAATGATCTGCGCAGAATGGCTCCAAGAAAAGTGAACCTGATGTAAGTTTCTCGTTTTTTTTGTAAAACAGTGGTTGACATTGAAATGCGAATTTGTTAGAGTAGGTATTCAACAGATAATTCATCATAGACTTTATTCAGAAAGAGAGGAAATGACGTGGGAGCAATCATAGGCGAAGGCATTACATTTGACGACGTACTGTTGGTACCAGCATATTCTGAGGTGATTCCGAATCAGGTGGATCTGTCTACTTATCTTACGAAGAAGATTCGGTTGAATATTCCGATGATGAGTGCAGGTATGGATACTGTGACAGAGCACCGCATGGCAATTGCGATGGCGCGGCAGGGCGGTATCGGTATTATTCACAAGAATATGTCTATTGAGCAGCAGGCAGAAGAGGTGGACAAAGTAAAACGTTCTGAGAACGGTGTTATTACGGATCCGTTCTTTCTCTCACCGGAGCATACTCTGGCGGATGCGAATGAACTGATGGGAAAATTCCGGATTTCAGGTGTCCCGATTACTGAAAATGGAAAACTGGTCGGTATCATTACGAACCGGGACTTGCTGTTTGAAGAGGATTTCTCCAAGAAGATCAAAGAGTCTATGACATCGGAAGGACTGGTGACAGCCAAGGTCGGAATTACGTTGGAAGAAGCGAAGAAGATTCTGGCACGCGCAAGAAAGGAAAAGCTTCCGATTGTTGATGACGACTATAATCTGAAGGGTCTTATTACAATTAAAGATATTGAGAAGCAGATCAAATATCCGAATTCTGCGAAGGATAACAAGGGACGTCTTCTCTGCGGTGCTGCGATCGGCATTACTGCGAATGTGCTGGAACGTGCGGCTGCACTGCGTGAGGCGCAGGTGGATGTTGTAGTTCTGGACAGTGCACATGGACATTCCATGAATGTTCTGAATTGTGTGAAGATGATCAAGAAAGAATTTCCGGATCTGCAGGTGATTGCAGGAAATGTAGCGACTGGAGAAGCAACAAGGGCATTGATCGAGGCAGGTGTAGATGCGGTAAAGGTCGGTATCGGACCTGGTTCTATCTGTACGACACGAGTGGTTGCAGGTATCGGTGTACCACAGATTACGGCGGTGATGGACTGCTACAGTGTGGCGAAGGAATATGATATCCCGATCATCGCGGATGGTGGTATCAAATACTCCGGAGATATGACAAAGGCCATTGCGGCAGGTGCCAATGTATGTATGATGGGAAGCATGTTTGCCGGATGTGATGAGAGCCCGGGAACTTTTGAACTTTACCAGGGAAGGAAGTACAAGGTATACCGTGGTATGGGATCCATTGCAGCTATGGAAAATGGAAGCAAAGACCGTTACTTCCAGACAAATGCGAAAAAGCTGGTGCCGGAAGGCGTGGAAGGCCGTGTAGCTTATAAGGGAAGCGTGGAAGATACGGTATTCCAGCTCATGGGTGGTTTGAGATCCGGAATGGGATACTGCGGAACACAGACGGTAGAGGAACTGAAGCAGAATGGACGTTTTGTCAAGATTTCTGCGGCATCTTTGAAAGAGTCACATCCGCATGACATTCACATTACAAAGGAAGCGCCGAACTATAGCGTAGAGCAGTAAACATAAAAAACAGACAGGTTTTAGAACAGATTTGTACATATGGATCAGTTCTAGAACCTTCTTTTTTGTGCAAATTTGCACAATTAAGGGCAATCTCAGAAAAAAGGGGTGCACAGATATACAAAAATGTTGTATACTATACCCGGTGCCTTGAAATTTGCCCGAACTGATCGGATCACTGTGACTGTGGGGTGCCGGATGGTTGCAGGAAACTAAGAAGAACGAGAGTGATAAGATGAGAAAGAACAGGAAGAGAAATCCGGATGATCCATATCAGAATAAGCGCAGGATCAGGATAGACCACATCATAGTCTGGCTGTTGGCGATTGCACTGACGGCAGCGGCTGTCTGGTTGCTACTGGATATGTTGCCGAAGGATGATATTGATGTGGATGCACTTTTAAATGAAACTGTTTCTCTGGAAATTGAGACAGAGACGGAGACAGTAGAAACGGAGTATGTAAATCCGGTACCGCGTCCTGATATTGATGTGCAGCATCTGACTGTGAATGAATTTTCCAGACCTGGAGAGAAGACGGATGCAATTAACTATATTGTCATCCATTATCTCGGTAATCCCAAGACGACAGCCCAGCAGAACCATGATTATTTTGAGAGTCTGAAGGATCTGCAGGATGTTTCAATGAGCGCCAATTTTGTCGTAGGTATTGATGGAGAGATTATCGAGTGTGTTCCGCCGGGAGAGATTGCTTACGCATCGAATTCCATGAACCACGAATCGATATCAATTGAGAACTGTCATTTGGATGATACGGGACGTTTTACGGAGGATACATATGAGTCCTGTGTGAAGCTGGCGGCGTATTTAGCAGCCGAATATCAGATTGACAGAGACCACATCATCCGGCATTATGATGTGACCGGGAAATTATGCCCGCTGTTTTATGTGGAGCATGAGGATAAGTGGGAAGAAATGAAAGATGACATTATGAATTATATCGAAGAGTGTAAACAGGCGGCAGAGTAGAGAGAGGGAAGGCAGAAGAAAAAGAATGATAAAAGAGTATTATGATAAGATATGTGCGGGTGAGGATGTGCGGAAAAATCTGATTTCTCTACGTACAGCACTGGCAGATGAGAAGGAGAAGCGGAAATTTGTATACCAGCTTGGAGCGGATTTTTCACAGTTTTTACATCTGCTCCAGAATGAGGATCCGAAGGTGCGGAAAAATGCCGCGTTGATTCTTGGAGAAATGGAATCGGAAGATTTACTTCCGGTTCTTTTTGACGCTTATCAGAAGGAGGAGACGAAATATATCCGTGCAGATTATCTGCAGGCGATGAAAAGGCTGGATTACGGCGATTATCTGGTAAAATTGAAGGAGCGTTTGCTGCTGCTGCGGAATCAGAAAGTAGAGACAGAGGAATTAAAACACAGGAATGAAGAAATACGTGTGCTGCAGCAGATGATTCTTGCCTGTGAAGCACCGGTTCATCATCGGTTTGACGGTTATGATTACCGTGGAGCCGTGATACTTGTGACGAACAGGAATCAGAGAGAAGTTACTGCGAATCAGGTATCTGGGGGACAGAGAACGCTGCTGCATGGTGGAGTACGGGTTCAGGGGGTGGAAGTGAGAGAGCTTCTGCCGATACGGACCTATACAGAATTGCTGTTTCCGGCAGGTGAGATTCCGGTCTCGGATGCAGGAAGCCCGGAGCAGATAGGGCGGTATCTGGCTGGATCGGGTCTGACAGAGCTGGTGCGGAAACTGCATACGGGGAATCCGCCGTATTATTATCGGGTGGAATGGAAGAGTACAGCTGCGCCGGAAGAGAAAGGAAATTTTATCCGGAAAGTAACAGAGGCGTTTGAGGATGCATGCAATGGTGTATGGATCAACACTACAACGGATTATGAACTGGAACTGCGCCTGATCCGGAAAAAGGATGGCGGTTGTCTGGTTATGCTGAAATTATTCACGCTGAAGGATAAAAGATTTGCGTATCGGAAAGAGACAGTTGCTTCTTCGATTTCTCCGGTAAATGCAGCACTGACTGTGGAGCTCGCAAGGCCGTATCTGAAGGAGAATGCGCAGGTATTGGATCCGTTTTGCGGTGTTGGGACTATGCTGATTGAGCGGGAGCGTGCAGTAAAATCTAAAACGATGTACGGCATAGATATTTTCGGAGAGGCTATTGAAAAGGCACGGGAGAATACAGCGCTTGCAGGCGATATTGTGAACTATATTAACCGTGATTTCTTTACGTTTGAGCACAAATATCTCTTTGATGAGATTATTACGGATCTTCCGCAGGTTACACAGGCGCGTCAAAGAGAACAGATCCGAGAGATATATGAACGTTTTTTTGCGTATGCTGGAAGTGTTCTGAATCGGGAGGCGGTTATGGTTCTCTATACCTTCGAACCGCATTTTGTCAGAAAAGAAGTTAAAAAATACAGAGAATATCATATTCGGGAATCCTGGCTTTTGAACGAACGGGCAGGTACGACCGTATTTGTAATTGAGGTGAAGAAATAGATTATCGTTACAGTACAGCCATCCGTTCCTCAGAAAAGAGTTCCTGTGATGAGAGGAATGCATATGAAAAAGTGGATTGGTGATAAGAAGTTTTATATGATGGTACTGGCGATTGCAGTACCGATTATGATACAAAACGGCATTACAAATTTTGTTGCGATGCTGGATAATATTATGATTGGCCGTGTCGGTACGGATGAGATGTCCGGCGTAGCTGTTGTGAACCAGCTGATGTTTGTGTTCAACATCAGTGTGTTTGGAGTTGTGTCGGGTGCAGGGATTTTCGGGGCACAGTTTTTTGGCAGCGGGAATATGGTGGGAATGCGCCATACTTTCCGATTCAAGATTATTTCCTGTGCGATACTGGCAGCAATCGGCATCAGTATTATGTGTGTTGGCGGAGAGCAGCTGATCTCTCTTTATCTGCACGATGGCGGCAATCAGGAAAGTGTGACGGCGACGCTGTACTTTGGAAAGAAATATCTGAGAGTTATGATGTTTGGAATGGTTCCGTATGCTATGGCGCAAATTTATGCCAGTACACTGAGAGAGATGGGAGAGACTGTGGCTCCGATGAAAGCGGGAGTTGCTGCGGTGATTACTAATACGGTGCTGAATTATATTCTGATTTTTGGAAAATTCGGAGCACCCAGACTTGGCGTGGAAGGTGCGGCCGTGGCAACAGTGGTTTCACGTTTTGTGGAATGCGGGATGATTATGGTATGGACGCATAGAAGGGTAGAGAAGCTGGAATTTATCCAGGGCGCATACCAGAGTCTCGCAGTGCCGCGGGAGCTTGCGGGAAAGATTTTGATCAAAGGTTCCCCACTGATGGTGAATGAGATTCTATGGTCTCTGGGAATGGCAACGATGACTCAGTGCTATTCAACCTATGGACTTTCTGTAGTTGCAGCTCTGAATATTTCAAATACAATTGCCAACGTCTGCAATGTAGTCTGGATTGCAATGGGAAGCGCTCTGTCTATCATTATCGGGCAGCTTCTGGGAGCAGGAAAGCTGCAGGAGGCACGGGATACAGATAACAAACTGATTTTCTTTTCTGTTGCAAGCTGTCTGCTGATCGGAGGGATTCTGGTTGGGCTGTCATTTGTATTTCCGAAGATCTACAATACGACAGAGGAAGTCAAGAGTCTGGCAGGGACATTTATTCTGATTGAGGCAGCCTTTATGCCGGTGCGTGCCTTCTTACATGCTACGTATTTTACGCTGCGTTCCGGGGGCAAGACAGGGATTACCTTTCTGTTTGACGGAGGATTTCTGTGGGCATGCAGTATTCCGCTTGCCATAGTACTGAGCAGATTTACAGGGCTTGAGATCCTGCAGACGTATGTGCTGTGTCAGTGCGTTGATATTGTAAAATGTATGATCGGATTTGTTCTGGTAAAGAAGGGAGTCTGGATACAGAACATTGTGTCGGAGTGAGCGGAAAGAGAAAAGTAAAAAGGAGATACATAGGAACTTCGGGGGAGGTTTTCCTGCTGGAAGAGACCTGGATGTGAGAAAAAGGGTACTGCGGATGCAGTACCCTCTAAATTTTGCTCTGAAATCTGGTTCAGTCTGAAACTCAGGCTTTTCCTTCGCTGCCCAGAACGTATTTGATCTTGTGAGCAACCATATCCTTAACAGCCTGACGAGCCGGCTTCAGATACTGACGCGGGTCGAAGTGATCCGGATGCTCTGCAAAGTATTTGCGGATATTTCCTGTCATAGCGAGACGGATATCGGAGTCGATGTTGATCTTGCAGACAGCCAGCTCTGCTGCATGGCGAAGCTCATGCTCCGGAATACCAATTGCATCCGGCATGTTACCGCCGTACTGGTTTACCATCTTAACGAATTCCTGCGGAACAGAAGAGGAGCCATGAAGAACGATCGGGAAGCCCGGAAGGCGTTTGATACACTCCTCAAGTACGTCAAAGCGCAGTGGCGGCGGAACAAGGATGCCTTCCTCATTTCTGGTGCACTGGGAAGCTTTGAATTTGTATGCGCCATGGCTTGTACCGATGGCGATTGCAAGAGAATCACAGCCTGTTCTGTCAACAAACTCTTCTACTTCTTCCGGACGAGTATAGCTCTCTTTTCCGGACTCAACAACTACTTCATCCTCAACACCTGCCAGAGTACCCAGCTCAGCCTCAACTACTACGCCGTGAGCGTGTGCGTATTCAACAACCTGCTTTGTCAGCGCGATATTATCCTCGAAGGATTTGGAAGAAGCGTCGATCATAACAGATGTAAATCCGCCGTCGATACAGCTCTTGCAAAGCTCGAAGGTATCGCCGTGATCCAGATGAAGAGCGATCGGAATCTGCGGATTCTCAGCAACAGCTGCTTCCACCAGCTTTACCAGATAAGTATGGTTAGCGTATGCGCGAGCTCCCTTGGATACCTGCAGAATAACAGGGCTGTTCAGTTCGCCTGCTGCTTCCGTGATACCCTGAACGATTTCCATGTTGTTCACGTTGAATGCACCGATAGCGTATCCGCCGTCATATGCTTTCTTGAACATCTCAGTAGTAGTTACTAATGCCATAAATTTTTCCTCCTTTACTATTATGACAAAATCAAGGCATTGTAGTGGAGTAGTTCCATGTTAAATTCCAGACAATGCCTGTTCAGACCTATTCTATCACATAATTCAAAATTTTACGATAGATATTTGCAGAAAGTTGATATATTTTTGCGGCAGTTCAGACATATTCGTGTTTAATTAAGAAACGGACGCCCGTCATGGGTTCGGGACATCCTACACAAACGCGGGTAACGCTCCGACGAGCTAACTGCTAACTCCGACTAAGAAGCTCAG
>JAUNGL010000080.1 GCA_030524665.1 Lachnospiraceae bacterium
TCGAATCGGAGCGGTGCCCCGGAGTCGATGCCGGCTGCGCCTTAGTTCTTCTTGCGCCCGGAGCACAGCTTCCAGTCCACCCTCTGTCCGCCTGCACCTCCCGTCCTGGGGCATCGTATGAAACCCCTCAATTCTTCAATTAAATACGAATTTGGCTGAACGAACAGCAATTTCTTAGCAGAAATGAAGCGGATACTTGCGCAAATATATGGATTGGGGTATAGTAAAGGGGATTATGTCGGCGAAGAGTACGAGTATGGAGCCGGTATGACGAAAGAACCCCGCGATGAAATCGAAACACAGAAAGAGGTGGAATATGTCAAAACAGGAATTTCTGGATGAACTGCGCCGGATGCTGAACCGGGAACTGGAGGCGGACGAGGTGGCAGATCACATCAGATATTACAGTGAATATATTGAAAATGCCATGCGTCAGGGAAAGACAGAGGAACAGGTCATCTCGGAGCTTGGGGATCCGCGCATGATTGCCAGAACGATTCTGGATGTGGATCAGCAGAGGGAAGAACAGGCGGGTTATATCCGGAGAGAAGACAATACGGTATACACGGAGTCAGAAGACGGGACATATCATGAAGACGGGGAATACGGCAATCCGGGTGGTTTTCATAGCCGTCATTTTTCCGTACAGACCTCAGGTTTTAAGGTATGGCTGGTGATCATTTTGATTTTGGTTGTACTGATTGCGGTTCTCGGAACTGTATTCACGATCCTGTGGAGACTGCTGCCATTTCTTCTGATTGCTGCAGGAGCAGTATGGATTTACCGTTTTCTGACTGGAAAGAGATAGGATCAGCGGATTCGGACGCGAGAGGCGAAGCATAGGTGGAAACAGAGAGGGAGAAACGATGGCGAAGCTGTATTTCAGACATGGAGCGATGGGCAGTTCCAAGACTGCCAATGCCCTGATGGTAGAGCACAATTATTATGAACGAGGGAAACATGCACTGCTTGTGAAACCCCAGCTCGATACGAGGGATGGGGCAGCGGTGATTAAGAGCCGGATCGGACTCTGGCATACATGCCGTTTTGTGGAAGAACTGGTGCAGATGACGGATGAGGAGATCCGTGCGTATGACTGCGTGATCGTTGACGAGGCACAGTTCTGCAAAAAGGCTGAAGTTGAGCATTTTGTCCATATTGTAGACGATCTGGATATTCCGGTCATCTGCTATGGGCTCAGGACAGATTTTCAGAGGAATCTGTTTGAAGGATCCATGTGGCTTCTGGCCTGGGCCGATGTGATCGAGGAGCTGAAAACAGTCTGCTGGTGTGGACGGGGAGCAAGCTGCAATACGAGAATCAGCGGCGGGAAGGTTATCAAAAATGGAGCTCAGGTCTTTCTTGGCGGTGACGAAAGCTATGTAGCCCTCTGCAGAACCCATTATAAGGAAGAAAATCTGGGGCCGTATATTGCGAAAAACAGCGAAAAATGATATACTGGTAGGAAATTTTATAAATTGGCAGCAACTGATTAAAAAACGAAGGAGCGGGAAAGATGAAAAAGATTGAAGAATATGTGAGAAGTATACCGGATTTTCCGGAGCCGGGCATTATTTTCAGAGATGTTACGAGTATTTTACAGGATGCCGATGGACTGCAGCTTTCGATTGATCTGATCGGGGAGAAATTGAAAGGATTGGATTTTGATGTGATTGCTGGGACAGAGTCACGTGGATTTATCTTCGGAGTGCCGGTGGCGTACAATCTGCATAAGGCATTTGTACCCGTCCGCAAGAAAGGGAAGCTGCCATGTGAGACGATTTCACGGGAATATGCGTTGGAGTATGGTACGGCCGCGATTGAGATGCACAAAGATGCGATCAAACCGGGCCAGAAGGTCGTTGTGATTGATGACCTGATCGCGACAGGCGGTACGATTGAAGCCGCGATTAAGATGATCGAAGAGCTCGGCGGCGAAGTTGTGAAGGTAGTATTCCTGATGGAGCTTGCCGGATTGAAGGGAAGAGAGAAGCTCGCCGGATATGATGTAGAATCCATAATTTGTTATGAAGGGAAATAGCAGTAGACTTTAGATGCAGTCCGGGCCGCTGTCAAAAGGCAGATGACCGGGTTGTGACGACTTTATAGATAGAAAGAGACGAAGTTGGTGATTTGAATGCCTATGGATACGAGAACGAAGCAGGAAAGAATCGACGAAATCAAAAAAGCAGATGCAAGTGTAAAGGCGATGGAGGATTTTACAAGCCCGGACGTGCTGTATCAGGAGTTGATTACGAGCGTCCGGAAGTATCATCCCTCCGATGATATTTCCATGATTGAGAAGGCATACCGGATTGCGTATGAGGCGCATAAGGACCAGCGCAGGAAATCCGGCGAGCCGTATATTATTCATCCGCTGTGTGTGGCGATCATTCTGGCGGATCTGGAGCTGGATAAGGAGACGATCGTAGCCGGACTTCTGCACGATGTGGTAGAGGATACGGTGATGACTTCAGAGGAACTGAAGCAGGAGTTCAATGAAGAGGTGGAGCTGCTGGTGGACGGCGTCACGAAGCTGGGTCAGCTCTCCTACAAAGAAGACAAGGTGGAAGTCCAGGCTGAGAATCTGCGAAAGATGTTTCTCGCGATGGCAAAGGATATCAGGGTGATTCTGATCAAGCTGGCGGACCGCCTTCACAATATGCGTACTCTGAAGTATATGAGACCGGAAAAGCAAAGGGAGAAAGCGCGTGAAACAATGGATATCTACGCGCCGATTGCGAACCGGCTCGGTATTTCCAAGATCAAGGTTGAACTGGATGACCTGTCTCTGAAATATCTGGAACCCGAGGTATATTATGATCTGGTAGAAAAGATTGCCCTGAAGCGTGATGCGAGGCAGGCTTTTGTCCAGAATATTGTGAATGAGGTCAGTGAACATATCGAAGCGGCGGGCATCAAGGCACAGATAGACGGACGGATTAAACACTTTTTCAGCATTTACAAGAAGATGGTGAACCAGCAGAAGACGCTGGATCAGATCTATGACCTGTTTGCTGTGCGTATTATTGTGGACTCGGTCAAGGACTGTTACGCGGCTCTCGGTGTCATCCATGAGATGTATAAGCCGATTCCGGGACGTTTTAAAGACTATATCGCGATGCCGAAGCAGAATATGTACCAGTCGCTGCATACGACACTGATCGGTCCGAACGGGCAGCCTTTTGAAATTCAGATCCGTACCTTTGAGATGCACCGTACCGCGGAATACGGTATTGCAGCACACTGGAAGTATAAGGAAGCTGCTAATGGAAAGGTAAGCACGGACCAGAGCGAGGAGGAGAAGCTGAGCTGGCTGCGTCAGGTGCTTGACTGGCAGATGTCCGATAACCGGGAGTTTATCAGCCTGCTGAAAAGTGACCTGGATATTTTCAGTGAGAGTGTTTACTGCTTTACGCCTGCTGGTGATGTGAAGAATCTTCCGAATGGTTCGACTCCGATTGATTTTGCGTACAGTATCCACAGTGCCGTCGGCAATAAAATGATCGGTGCACGTGTCAACGGCAAGCTGGTGACGATTGATTATGTGATCCAGAACGGGGACCGGATCGAGATTATCACCTCCCAGAATTCCAAGGGACCGAGCCGTGACTGGCTGAAGATCGTCAAGAGTTCTCAGGCGAGAAACAAGATCAACCAATGGTTTAAGCAGGAACTGAAGGAAGACAACATTATTAAGGGAAAAGAGATGCTGTCGGCCTACTGTAAAACGAAGGCGATCGCGCAGTCTGACCTGATGAAGCCGGAATACATGGAGCGTGTGATGACCAAGTACGGATTCCGGGACTGGGATTCTGTGATGGCAGCGCTTGGACACGGGGGCCTGAAGGAAGGCCAGATTGTCAATAAGCTGATGGAAGGCTATGACCGTGATCACAAAAAGGAACTGACCGACGAGCAGATTGTGGAAGCAGTGCAGAATGCGAGAGAATCCTCTCCGATGCGTGTGACCAAATCAAAGGGCGGTATTACAGTCCGCGGTGTGGATGATGTGTCTGTCCGGTTTGCGAAGTGCTGCAGCCCGATTCCGGGAGACGAGATTGTCGGTTTTGTGACGAGAGGACGCGGAATTACGGTACACCGTACGGACTGTATCAATGTCATCAATCTGCCGGAGCTGGAACGTGAACGGCTGATTGATGCAGAATGGCAGAAGGAAGCAGCACAGGGCGATAAGGGACTTTATCTGGCAGAGATTATTATATATGGAAACAACAGAATCGGTCTTCTCGCAGATATTACAAAGGTGTTTACAGAGCGGAAGATTGATGTGATGTCGGTGAATACACGTACCAGCAAACAGGGAATTGCCACGCTTTCGATTTCATTTAATGTACCGGGAAAGAGCGTGCTGAATTCACTGATCGAGAAACTGCGTCAGGTAGAAAGTGTAATGGATATCGAACGTACGACGGGCTGAGGCAGTCACAAGCGCGGTCTCAGAAAGGAATAAAAGATATGGGAAAGCTTCAATTAGAGACAATGGTACTCGGTATGGTAGGGACAAATTGCTACCTGCTTATGAACCGTGAGACGAAGGAGCTGCTGATTGTAGATCCGGCAGACGGGGCGGAATATATTTCGAAAAAAATCCACACGCTGGGTGCTGAACCTACAGCAATTCTTCTGACACACGGTCATTTTGACCATATCGGGGCGGCAGGGGCGCTGGCGCAGAAATACGGAATTCCGGTCTGTATTCTGCGGCAGGAAAAGGAATTGCTGGAGGACGCAAGGCTGAATGCATCCCTTATGATGGCAGGAAGAAGTGTCACGGTTATGGCAGACCGGCTGCTGGAGGATGGTGAGAGGCTGGAGCTTGCGGGCTTCCAGATTCGTGTGATTCATACACCGGGACACACGTCGGGCGGCGCCTGCTATTATTTGGAAGAGGAGAAGGTGCTGTTTTCCGGCGATACGCTGTTCTGCTGTTCTGTAGGAAGATGTGATCTGCCGACAGGAAGTATGGGGCAGCTTCATGATTCTATTCATAAGAAATTATTCGTACTGCCGGAGGATACGCAGGTGTATCCGGGGCATGGTGAGATGACAAGTATCAGGTATGAGAAGAGGTATAATCCGTACTGATGATAAGAGCAGAATTAAATAGAAAAAATTTTGAGTATGATGTACATTCTCTCGTGAAAGCATTTTATCCAGGAGAGGATGTACAGGTTTGTTATATTGAGGATTTGTCAGGAGCAGCCTGTGCAGACCCAAGTCAGGACAGCGGGACGGAAAAACGGACGCAGCATGGGGCATCTGAAGCAGACAGAGGTTTTACGGTTCAGCACAATGAGACAGAGAGAGCGGCAGACGTGCACATGGTTCCGGAGTGCGTGAGGATACTTTTCTCAGGCGATATGGAGGCGGAAGGACAGGAACCGGATCGGAGAGCTTCCATCTGTGTCAGGATTCTTCCTGATGGCAGACGTGCTGCGCAGGAAGAGACGGCGGAGTATGAGATGTCTCTGGACCGTAAGGAAGTTAAGAATGTCCTGAAGCGCCTGCTATACCGCGTACTGCGGGATTATTCCGGACAGACACTGCCGTGGGGAAATCTGACCGGGATACGTCCGACTAAGATTCCGATGGCGCTTCTGGAAGCCGGATGGAAAAATACAGAGATTGCGCAGTACATGCGCGAGACATATTATACGAGTAATGAGAAGACGGCACTTGCCATAGCGATTGCGAACCGGGAGCGCCATATCCTGAAGGATATTAATTATAAGAACGGTTACAGCCTGTACGTGGGGATTCCGTTTTGCCCGAGCATCTGTCTGTACTGTTCGTTCAGTTCCAGTCCGCTTCATCTGTGGCGGGACAGAGTGGATGATTATCTGGATGCGCTCTGCAGGGAGATTGATTACGCATCGGAGGCGTTTGCCGGTAAAGAACTGAATACCGTATATATCGGCGGGGGTACTCCGACGACTCTGGAGCCGTATCAGCTGGAACGGCTGCTTACAAAGCTGGAGCAGTGTTTTGATTACAGCAGGCTTCTGGAGTTTACTGTAGAGGCGGGACGCCCCGACAGTATTACGAGGGAAAAGCTTGAGGTGCTGCGTGCACACGGCATTTCCAGGATTTCTATCAATCCTCAGACGATGAACCAGAAGACTCTGGATCTGATTGGCCGGAAGCATACGGTGGAGGAGACGAAGGAAGCGTTTCATCTGGCGCGTTCGCTCGGGTTTGATAATATCAATATGGATCTGATTGTCGGGCTTCCTGGTGAGGAAAAACCGGAGGTGGAGCATACGATGCAGGAACTTCGTCTGCTCGATCCGGACAGCATCACGGTGCATTCTCTGGCCATTAAACGTGCGGCACGGCTTCGGATGTTCCGGGATGAATACAAAGAGATGACCTTTACGAACAACAGCGAGATCATGGATATGACGGCGCATTACGCCAGAGAAGCAGGTCATTCTCCGTATTATCTGTACCGCCAGAAGAATATGGCGGGGAATTTTGAGAATGTGGGTTATGTCAAGGAAGGAAAAGCAGGAATTTACAACATCCTGATTATGGAAGAAGTACAGAGCATTCTTGCTCTCGGCGCGGGAGCCTCGACGAAGATGGTCTGGGCGAAGGATCGTATTGAGCGGATTGAGAATGTTAAGGATATCCGGAATTATATTGAGCGGATCGACGAAATGATTGAGAGAAAGAGGTCGGGTATGCATGAGTGAAGTGATACATGAATACAGGAAAAAATATCCCATCATACGTCTCAGTGTCGCGAAGGAACTGTCTCACGGTATCTGCGTCAGCAATCTGGCGTACCATGTCGCGAAGGAGCTTAAGATGCCGGAGGATGAATGCCATAAGCTTGCCGTGGCAGGGCTGCTGCATGATATCGGGAAGCTGGAGCTGTCCCGTTTTGTAAACGGCCAGGAACGGGAGACTCTGACCATTGAGGAGATGAAGTACGTCAGATGGCACGCCAAGCTGGGCGCGGAGATTCTGCAGAAGCAGGGATATCCGCAGGACATCGTTGAAATGGTCTGCTATCATCATGAGAACTGTGACGGTTCCGGGTATCCGAGGAATCTGACCAGGGAAGATATTCCGTTTGGCGCAAGGATTCTGAGGGTCTGTGATGTGTTTGCTGCCCTTACTTCGGACCGGCCGTACCGGAAATCCTTTGATGTAGAGACGGCTATGGAGCTGATGATTGAAGAAGCTAAAAATTATGATCTGCAGGTATTTCTGGCGTTTATGAGAGTCGTCCACAGCGATGATCTGCCGGAAATTCTGGAAAAACAGGGAACAGAGGAGCAGCTTGCCTACTGGACCCGAGGTCTGGAATTATAGTACGAATGGAGGAGAATATTATGATTACACAGGCACCAAGAGGTGTTCAGGACTGGTACGGAGAGGAAATGCACAAGCGCAAGGTCGTAGAGCGTATCGCGCGTGAATTGGCAGAGACATATCACATGAGCGAGATTATCACTCCGATGTTTGAACATACGGTACTGTTTCAGCGGGGGGTCGGCGAGACGACAGATGTAGTACAGAAGGAGATGTATACGTTTGAGGACAAAGGAGGCAGAAGTATTACGCTGAAGCCCGAGGGAACAGCTGGCGTGATGCGTGCTTATCTGGAACATAATATGTATGCGCAGCCGGCACCGACGAAGCTGTATTATGTGACTCAGGCATTCCGTTATGAGAAACCGCAGAGCGGACGTCTCCGCCAGCATCACCAGTTCGGTGTGGAGTTTGTCGGTTCTGAAAGCCCTCTCGCAGAGGTGGAGCTGATTACTCTGATTACCACATTGATCGGGAAGCTTGGTCTGAAGGATGCAAAGCTGCATATCAACAGCATCGGCTGTAAGGAGTGCCGAAAGACTTACAATGATGCACTGCTGGCTTATCTGAAGCAGCATGAAGACGGACTCTGCCCGACTTGCCGGGAGAGAATGAAGAAGAATCCGCTGCGCGTCATCGACTGCAAGGTAGATACCTGCAAGGAGATTATCAAGGATGCACCGCGGACGATTGAGTATCTCGATGACGAGTGCAGAACTCATTTCGAAGAACTGAAATCGCTGCTGGATGAGATGGGGATTCCGTATGAGATCGATACGGGGATCGTGCGCGGTCTGGACTATTATACGAAAACCGTATTTGAGTTTGTCAATTCTGAGGGCTTTACCCTGTGCGGCGGCGGAAGGTACGATGGATTGATTCACGAGATCGATGAGAAACAGGATATTCCATCTGTAGGCTTCGGAATGGGAATCGAGCGTATTCTTTATTTCATGGAGAAGGAACATGTTGCACTTGAGCCGGAGAAACCGGTGGAACTCTACGTCGGTATTCTCGGCAAGGAAGCGAGAGGACGTGCATACCGTCTGGTCAATGAGATCAGAAGCCGGGGAGTCATTGTTGAGACAGACTATATGGACCGGAGCGTGAAGGCACAGATGAAATATGCCAATAAACTCGGGGCAAGAAAGACTGTGATTATCGGTACGCAGGAGCTCGAAGAGAACCGGGCGCGTATTAAGGATATGGAAACAGGCGACCAGAAGGAAGTAGCTCTGGATCAGATTGCAGAACTGTTTCAATAGAGTATAGGAAGTGAAGGGACGCATCCTGCCGTGCAGACCGGTAATCGGCTGCTGGGTGATGCGTCCATTTTTCTTTACGGTTGATGGACAACGCTACCTCTGCATGTGGTGAGTAAGCCCAAATTAAATACGGCGGAGCTACTTTGCATCATCGGATTCATTGAAGGTATCAATCGCTCCCGCAATATCTCCCATCAGAGCATTCGTAAATTCAGTTCCAAAGGTTACATTCCAGCTTTTTCCATTATTCTGTAAGGTCAGTTTGATATCGGTTGAAGCGGTGCTGGCATCGTTTTCCAGAGCCTTAAGAAGCATCTGTGACATTTTGTTGGATACAGTGACCTCATCGTCCCGGATTGATACGGGAGATGCTGCATATTCCAGAAGAGACTTTTTGTAGCTGGACAGTATGTGTCCCAGATCGGCACTGGTGATGCGCACATCAGCGACCGCAGTGTTGCCATTTTCCTGACAGCGGAGGATTTCGTAGTCAAATGCATCTGCGATACGGGTCATATAGGCGAGGTCAATCTGTGTACTGTAGTCTGTATTATACGTTGCAAAGACATCCTCAATTTCAAGAAAGTCCATCCATTTCTCCGCATCCAGTGATTTGAACGCATCCAAATGTATCGAGAGCACCGTATCTGGAGAGAGAAGCCAGGGGTTATTGATACTGGAAATGAAGCCGCTTACCAGCTGATCCTCCAGTTCATCATCGGCGAGGATGACCCAGACGCCGTCTTCTTTTTGTAGATGAAAGTAAGCAGTTGTCACTGTCTTTTCATAATTGTGGCTCTTTAGGGTATCGAGCAGTAGCTGATAGTAATCGCTCGTAGTGGGAGTGGTGTCTGATTCAGGATAGATCCGTACGGAATCTTTCAGGATGGAGATACAAAGATCACGGGCCAGAGCTTCAGCGTCAATATTTGTGATATTGACGCTGACAGTTGCGGTATCATTTTCAATTGTTTCATTGTGAATATTGTACTTGAAATTTTTGAAGAAGAGCTGCACTGCTTCTGTTGTTTCAGGGCCGAATTCTCCGGAATCGATTTGGGAATTCATGAGGTTTTCGTAAGAAACGAAGGACTGTATCGTGTCATCATCCAGATTACGGATCAGGTCAAGCTCGTACTGAACTGCCTGTGAAGGACTGCCCATACGCTTCTGATTCCAGGAAAACAGAAAATTGATGAACAGGAGCTGGAGAACCAGAATAACGGGAATCCCCAGAACGAATGACAGATGCCTCGTCTTGTGGCGGAACACATACATACCGATCAGGATGCCAATACTTCCGCCGAGAATGGCAGTCGTAAAGAGTGTGCGCTCCGGAATACGATAGCGTCGGCGTTTGGCTTTCAGCTTATCAATTCCCATCATCAGAAATCCGATTACGTTACTCATTATTACATAAATAATCAAAATAGTTTTCATAAAATCCTCCTGAAAGCACATCATATAATATCTGCTCTCTCATTATTCTATATGAATCGGCACCAAATGTCAAATACTGATTAAGTGATGTGATAAAAAATAAATAAGTGACATATACTTACATGAAATGGCACAAAAAGACAAAAAATGGAGATAATAAAATCGAAATGCGTCAAAAAACGAACGATTAGAGATTACATTAGTTTGAAGTCCGTGACACACGGACAGATGAAAAAATGACGCGAACAAAAGCTTGACTTTTTATAGAAAGGGAAGTATGATGTCTAATGCAGTGCAAAAACGTAGAAATAGTTGGAAAACGTGAATGAACTGGAGGAAAAGAGATGTATTCTTTAGAGGAAGTGAGATCTGTTGACAGCGAGATCGCTGAAGCGATTGTAGCGGAGCAGGAGAGACAGAACAGTCATATTGAGTTAATTGCATCTGAGAACTGGGTATCTAAGGCAGTTATGGCAGCTATGGGAAGCCCATTGACAAACAAATATGCGGAGGGTTATCCGGGAAAGAGATATTACGGCGGGTGTGAATGCGTGGATGTAGTGGAAGAACTGGCGCGTAACCGTGCGATGGAGCTCTTTGGATGTACCTACGCGAATGTTCAGCCACATTCCGGAGCACAGGCAAATATGGCAGTATTTTTTGCACTTTTGAAGCCGGGCGATACCGTAATGGGAATGAACCTTGCGCATGGCGGACATCTGACACACGGAAGTCCTGCGAATTTTTCGGGCGCATATTTTGATATAGTACCGTATGGGGTAAATGATGACGGTGTCATCGATTACGATAAAGTAAGAGAAATTGCACTGGATTGCAGACCGAAGCTGATTGTGGCAGGTGCAAGTGCATATGCGAGATTGATTGATTTCAAGAGATTCCGTGAGATCGCAGATGAAGTTGGTGCTTATCTGATGGTGGATATGGCGCATATTGCAGGACTTGTCGCGGCTGGAGAGCATCCGAGTCCGATTCCGTATGCACATGTGACCACTACAACGACACATAAGACACTTCGCGGACCGCGTGGCGGAATGATTCTTTCCAGCGCAGAGTTTGCGAAGAAGGCAAACTTCAATAAGGCGATTTTCCCGGGAACACAGGGCGGCCCCCTGATGCACGTGATTGCAGCCAAGGCAGTATGCCTGAAGGAAGCGATGCAGCCGGAATACAAGGAGTATCAGGCCAATGTCAGAAAGAATGCGAAGGCACTCTGCAAGGGACTGATGGATCGTGGTATCAAAATCGTATCCGGCGGTACGGACAACCATCTGATGCTGGTAGACCTCACAAGTGTAGGGAAGACCGGAAAAGAAGTAGAGCATCTGCTGGACAGCGTGAATATTACATGCAACAAGAACACAATCCCGAATGATCCACAGTCTGCATTTGTGACAAGCGGTGTACGTCTCGGAACACCTGCAGTTACCTCACGCGGAATGAATGAGGCAGATATGGATGTGATTGCAGAGGCAATTGCTCTGATGCTCAAAGAAGGCGAAGCAGGCAGCAGCAGGGCAAGGGAACTGGTAAAGACCCTGACAGACAAGTATCCGCTGATCTGATTTTCAGGCAGCAGGTGCAGCGGCTGGAAGCCGCAGGCAAAGGAACAGGATAATTTTTGAATAGCAGCAGGAAGCATTCTCTGATCTTATAAGAAGGGAAGCTTCCTGTTTTTAGATCGGTGAACTGTTAAGGAAAAAATGTGAAAAAACGGTGTATTTAAGAAGTGTTAAGAATTTCTGACTTCCTTTTATAAAAAGTTGTGGTATAGTAGTTAGAGGCAATTATTAAATTACTGAGATTAATTTGAAGGGATGAATTCGGATGAAAAAAGCAATAGTTACGATTCTTGTACTGGCGATCCTTGGAGGGGGAGGATATGGCGCCTATTACTATTTTTATGAATCCAAGCAGGCAGACAATTCTGGCCGTGTATCGTCTTCGAGTGAGGATGCGGTTCATGTGGACTCCGTGTCGATGCTGGCAGGGCTGGATGGAGCGAATGGGCTTACAGACCGCTACGGCGGAGAGGCTGTTGCGCAGGCCACACTGGAGGTGAAACTTGAGTCAGACCGGAAAGTAGCCGAATGCTATGTCAAGGAAGGCGATCTGGTGAAGGAAGGTGCCAAGCTGTTCGCCTATGATACTCTGGAGGATGAAGATAAGCTGGCACAGGCGGAAATTGATATTGAGCGTGCCAAGAGTGAGATCGAGTCGAGCCAGCACGCGATAGAGACATTGGAGAAAGAGAAGAACAGTGCCAATTCTGAGGACCGTCTCAGTATTACCACGCAGATCCTGACGGAAGAAAACGGGATCAAGCAGAAGGAATATGAGATCAAGTCCAAGGAGCGGGAGATGGAGAAGCTCGAGGAAGGGATCAAGAATGCTGTTGTGACGGCAGAGATGGGCGGCATCATCCAGAAGATCAACGATCCTTCGGGTGGTGATTCTTACTCCTATTCCTACGGTTCGGATTCTGAGTCAGCATACATTACGATTCTGGCTACCGGAGATTTCCGTATCCAGGGAAAGGTAAATGAACAGAATATCCAGAATATATATGAAGGCATGCCGATGATCGTCTTCTCCAGAATTGATTCTTCGGTCAGGTGGTACGGTATGATTTCCGAGATTGACACGGAAAAGGCGGAGGAATCCAATAATGACTACATGTTTTATGGTTCTTCCTCTGCAGATTCTTCCAGCTATAAGTTTTATGTGGAGCTGGAAAGCTCTGAGGGGCTTATGCTCGGGCAGCATGTATATATGGAGCAGAATGTCGGACAGGATGAAGAGAAGGACGGAATCTGGCTGGAAGATTACTATCTGATCCAGGAGGATGGTAAGGCCTATATCTGGAAGGCTAGTGAAGAAAACGTAATTGTAAAACAGGAAGTGATGCTCGGTGAATACGACGAGGATATGATGAAGTATGAGATTCTGGAAGGAATCGATGAGGAGGACTACATCGCGTATCCGATGGACGGTATTGTGGAAGGCGCCCCGGTTGTTTATAACGATATCAGCACCGGAGAAGAGGAAGACGGCGATTTGCTGGATAACATGGATCTGGGTGATGGAGACGATTTTGGCGACATAGGCGGAATTGATGACGGCATGGATGGAGAGGATCTGGGAGTCTATGACGGAGACATGGGAGGTATGCAGGAATTCGACGATATGAACGGAGAGGTTTATGACGCTGATCTGGGAGAAGTTGTTGATTTGGACGATGAAGAAGATGCGGATGATGAACGGATTGGAGACGATAATGTCTACGATATGGATGCGGACTCGAATGAATAGGGAGACCTGGCAGATAAGGAGGATGGACTGTGATCCTGAAATTAGATCATATTTATAAAGATTACATTCAGGGGAAGATGACGGTTCCTGTTCTGAAGGATGTGACGCTGCATGTGGAGGAAGGAGAATATGTAGCTATCATGGGACCTTCCGGTTCGGGAAAGTCGACCCTGATGAATATTATCGGATGTCTGGACAAACCGACATCAGGAACGTATGAGCTGGACGGACAGAACGTACTGGCCCTGAATGACAAGGCAATGGCGGCTGTGCGTCTGAAGGGTATTGGATTTGTATTTCAGAATTTCCAGCTTCTTTCGCGCCAGTCAGCACTGGACAATGTGGCACTTCCGCTGATATACGGCGGTGTGAGGAAAAAGGTACGGCGTGACCGTGCCAGAGAAGTGCTTACCCGCGTTGGACTGGAGGATCGTGTAAATTTCAAACCGACACAGCTCTCCGGCGGACAGAAGCAGAGAGTGGCGATTGCACGCGCAATGGTAAACAGGCCCAAGATACTGCTTGCAGATGAGCCGACCGGAGCTTTGGATTCCAAATCTAGCAAGCAGGTGATGGAGCTGTTCCAGACGCTGAATGATGAGGGAATTACGATCATTATGATTACGCATGATCCGGGGATTGCGAGTTATGCGAAACGGATCGTTGATATCTTTGACGGTGAGATTTCAGAGCGCACGCCGAAAGCAGAAGGGGCTTCGGATGCGGAGCGGGAGGAGAATGCCGAATGAAAATAAAGGTGGTGTTGATCAGCACGGTGGTAACAGCCGGGCTGGTTGGTGGAATTGGATACGGAGCTTACCGCGTGATGAAGGGGAAGGCTGAGCCTGTGGACGTAGTTCCGGTATCCAATGTAAACAACGCATATTACGGTTATGGTTTTGGAGACAACAGTACCCTGTCTGGTGTAGTTACTTCACAGGTTGCGCAGACGGTTATGCTGGACGAAGAATACGAGATTTCAGAAATCTACGTAGAGGCAGGGGACGAGGTAAAAGAAGGGACGCCTCTTTTCGCTTATGATATGACGCTTCCGGAGCTGGAGCTTGAGATGGAGCAGCTGAACCTGCAGACACTGGAGCTGGAAAAAACGAGTCTGGAGAAAGACATCGATAAGCTGAAGAAGACGCCTGCCACTGCTTCGTTGGAATCAAACGGCGGGACGATGACTGCTTCCGGCGAGGAAGATTCTATCATTCTGGATGAGGCGGCTCCGGGAGGAGAAAGTGGTGCTTCCGGCCAAAGTTCCGGAGAACAGGGAGATACACCGGCTTCGGCGCCGGCAGCAGGCGGCAGTGGAAATACACTTGGGATTCTGGGAATAGAGGAAGTAGGAGATCCGCAACTGGAAGAGGCGGATGGCCCATCAGATGCGGAGGCAAAGGAGAACGGACAGGCAGATCAGGAAAAAGGTCTTTTGGATGGTGGAGAAACAGAAGAGGATGAAACTCAGACTGATGAGAACGCAGGAGAGAGCGAGCCTCTGACTGACGAGAATGTGGGAGGGAGTGATCCCCAGACTCTCGAAAAGTTAGAAGATGACAATGGAAATTCAGAAGGAATTACATTGGACAAGATTAATGCTTTCACAGAAGTGATGAATAAACTCAGCGTTGTGTATGATTCCAATGGAGGCGATGTTACCTCCGCAGAGAGCATCAGTAATCTGGAAGAAGCGCTGGGATACCGTAAACTGTTGGCAGATTTTCAGGCAAATGGTTCATGGGCATTGAAAGACGAAGTGAAGGAACTGCTGGGAGAAGAACCGGCGAATCAGGAGAGTGTTTTGCTTGGTGAAATGGACAAGCTGAGCCAGTATCATGCGGCATATGTGTCAGAACTGATTTCAGATCTGAACCGGGACGTGGAAGATTTCGCAAATAAAACGGATGCTGCGAGAAAAGCATATACTGCACTGAATGAAAAGGAAAGGGTGCTGGTACAGAATGTATCCCTGCTGACAGATGCGGAGCAATATTTGAGGGATCAGGAAGAAAAGGCGGCACTGACTTCGGCAATCAATGAGTTCAATAATTTGATACAGAATTTGGAAGTGTTTTATGAAAAATATAAAGATGAGAATCTGACGGCACAGAATATTGAAGGAGCAGTTAAGACAGCGTCAGGATTTTACCGGGAAAAGCTTGCTGACCGGATGGAGGACGGTTCTTATGTGATTAAGCCGAAAGTTCAGTCCCTGCTTGGAGAGGAAGAGGCCACTTCTGTGCAGACGATGGCTGAACAGCTGGAACAGTATGAGGTATTGTACGTAGAACTTCTGATCCAGGAACTGAATGAGACCTCCGGGGATTTGCAGAATCAGGCAGAAAAGGCAAGAGCTGAGTATGAGAATTTGAGCAAAAATGCAAAGGATAAAGTATCTGCCGGGAGCATTGAGAAGCTTGAGAGAATCGAAACAGCACTGAAAGAAACAGAGACGCCGACAGAGGCAGAAACGGAAACTGAGACGCCG
>JAUNGL010000081.1 GCA_030524665.1 Lachnospiraceae bacterium
ATAAGATGAGGAGGTCATACTATGAGTACATTAGTAGTATATTTTTCCCAGACAGGAAAGACAAAAGAACTCGCAGAGCAGATTGCGCAGATTTCCGGCGGCGATCTTGCAGAGATTAAGACGGAGAAGTCTTATGAAATGTCTTACAGACAGACGGTATTCACATCCATGAAAGAGATTCTGACAAAAGCGAGACCGGCACTGGCAATGGATGTTCCTGATTGTCAGGAATATGACCGCATTCTGATCGGCTGTCCGATCTGGTGCGGTACGGTCCCGAATGCTGTACGGACCTTTTTGGATCAGGCGGAGCTGAAGAATAAGCAGACAGCATTTTTCACAACCAGTGGAGCTACGGAACCGAAGAAGCTTGCAGTGAAAATGAAGAAATACTATCCGGATGCAAGATGGCGTAAGCCTTTGAATGGGAACAATGCGACGGAAGAGGATATTAAGAGTTGGCTGGGAGTTTAAGCGCGGATGCGGTTGGTGTTACTGTTCACGCCCCTGCGGCTTGTGAGCAGTAACACGCTTCCAGGTCCCTAGGGCTCCATCAGACTGCGCCTGGTACCCTTTCGGACAGACGATTGCACAGAAATTGTACCTTCGGCACAATTTCGCGCGCTTAGTATTCGGGATTTCCGACCGGCAGTGAGAGGAAGGTAACAGAGGAAAATTATGAATAAAAAGACGAGAAAAGAGGCCATGGAAGAACTGTCCCTGATGCTGTTGTATCTTAGCAGATTTTCTGATGAGGATAACGAATCTTGCAGATATCTGGAGATGGCCTGGAAAAATTATGATTTTAATACGTTGGACGAGCTGGAAAATCAGGAGCTGATCTTTCAACCGCGATCCTCCCGTGGATACTCCAAATACGCATATCTGACAGAGGCGGGAAAGGAAAAAGCCAGAGTCCTATTGCGGGAATATCATCTGTCGGATCAGGAACTGTATGAAAAATACGAGTTTCGTACAATCCGCCAGGATGAGGCAGATCAGGTCGCCCGGATCGAAGGGATTTGCTTTCCTGCAAATGAAGCCTGCAGGCCGGAAATTATGAAAGCGCGTGTTCAGATCTTTCCGGAGACTTTTCTGGTAGCAGTGAATCAGGATACCGGAAAGATTGTTGGATTTATCAATGGTCTGGCAACGAATGAAATAAATCTGCGGGATGATTTTTTTACAGATCCTGCACTTCATGACCCGGATGGAAGCAACGTGATGATTCTTGGGGTTGATGTCCTGCCTGAGTACAGAAAGCAGGGAATTGCACGTGAGATGATGTATCACTATCTCCGGCGAGAACATGATAAAGGCCGGAGGTCTATCGTTCTGACCTGTCTTGCCAATAAGGTTAAGATGTATCAAAAGTTCGGCTTCAGAGATTGTGGAGTGTCCAGTTCTTCCTGGGGCGGGGAGAAATGGCATGAGATGGTGTACGTGCTGAATTAAAAGAAGGCTTTTAAAAAGCGGTTATGATGAAACTGAAGCGAGGCAAAGACTTTGTCTGAAACCGGAAGGGATGAGAGCGTTTCATAGTATTTTATGTACGGTTCACAGATCACAAGGCCATGAATAGTAACTTTTTATAAGAGCAGATATGTTGAATAAGCCCTGATTTTGTGATAGACTATTCGTTAGAGAAACTTGTACAGGAAATAAATATAGAATGGGCGGCGTAAATATGTTTTACTACAGATATCGACCGGGAAGTGAATTATCAATCAAGGAATTAATCTATGATGAGTTATATTTTGCTTCAGCGGCGGAATGTAATGATCCATATGAGGGTAAGGTATTCGCTAAGTTGGAGAAAGATGAGACATCCTGGGAGCGGCTGATACGGAGCGCGTTAAAATCCCATCCAGTCTCGGCCTATGGGGATCTTATAAAACGAATTACTGCGTATTTCATGTCTAAAGCACCGATTAATATAGACGAAGTTATGAGCATACCGGACAGTGAATTTACCAGAATTGCAGATAATGAGATTGAAAAACTGGTTCTCACAAGTGTACTTGAATGCATCAGGAATTATGTTGCTGTATATATTCCACCCGAAAAGTATTTTGTGTCATTTTCAAAAAGCAATGACAATATGCTGATGTGGTCGCATTATGCCAATAATCATCGTGGTTATTGTTTGATTTTCAGAACCATAGATGGAAAGATCAGGCAGCATCCGGAATGGAAAAGAACAAGTGTTTCTTATGTCACACCAAAGTCATTTTCCCCTAAAATGTCGTTTGTGATAGGTGACAGTTTCACTTTTCAGGATATAGAGTATGTGACACCTCCCAGGTATATAAACGGATTTATGTGTTTTCCTGCCGCTCTGAATGGTGATGCAATAACGGAAGAGCAGATAAAGAATTTTCGCAGAGAATCTGAAAATATATACTTCCAAAAGCACAAAGTTTGGGAATATGAAAAGGAAGTAAGAATTGTTTTATCCAGTGGGATTCCCTGGCTGGCAGGCGAAAGGCTTTCTTTAACTACACATCAGAGGCTGTTCCGTTATGATTCAACGCAATTAGCTGGCATTGTTTTGGGGGCTAAAATGCCTGAATCGCAGCGGCATAGAATTCGGGAAATAATATCGGAGAAGGTAAATCGTTGGCATGTTGATTCCGGAAGAGAAAGGATTGTTTCTGATTTTGTCTTATTTACTGAACAGTTATCGCAGACAAATCGGGAAGTTAAAGTTGAACCCTTGGAGATTTACAATTGTACAGGACGTATTGATAAGACAGACTCCGGTTTTATCAAACGATTGAAGGAATGGGAAAATGGCTGTGCAATACGGTTTTCAGGTTCAAGTGGTGAACGAATCCAAATTAAATAATGAAAATTCATATACTTTCAAAGATACGCAGCGAGTAGCGGGGTATAGTTCTGTCGGAAGACAGGGATACGAGATATCGAGAAGTCGAGCACAGGAGAGAGGAAAATCATGGAGAAGAAAAAATTACGGATTTTGTTTATTGGCAACAGTCATACTTATTTTAACGATATGCCAGAACTGGTCGCTGTTCGGGCAAGAGAATGTGGATATGACTGCGAGGTGACGATGATTGCCCACGGCGGCTGGTTTCTTTCTCAGCATGTGGAGGAACCCGATGTCAGGTTCAATATCAAATATGGCCATTACGATTACGTTGTTCTTCAGGAACATGCCCATCCGTTTGGACCCGAAGATCAATTTTTCGATGCTGTCCGTACTCTGAATCAGTGGATCAGAGATGCGGGCAGCACGCCGGTGATCTACGCGGTATGGGCGAAAAAGGATGAGCCGGAAAAACAAAAAGAGATGGACGACAGTCATCGCAGAATTGCTGCGGAAACAGGCGCTTTGCTGGCTCTGGTGGGTGAAAACTGGTGGGGATATATGAGAAGTTGGCCGCAGATGGAGATGTACTATGAGGATGGTGCGCATGCTTCTTATGCAGGGTCGGATTTCGCTGCAAAATATATATGGGAGACAATTCTGGATGATCGGCATAGAAGAGGGAACCAAGAATAATTTTTGTGGTACAAAGGAGCACCTATAGGAAGGCATCCCGATAACCAAAAAGTGATGGAAATCCGATAACCTCTATCTGGAATGCCGGATACTGCAAAGGAATAAGAATATGGAACACTAATCAGGCACCTGCCATTTTCATTGTGAAGATAGCAGGTGCTTTTTACGTCCGTGAGAGCAAGCAGGCTGCCGGGAATTACGGAATAAAAGTAAATCGGAATGGGATGTGATTGACTTCACTTCCTGATTGTACGGTATGAAGGCTTCATGAAAGAAAGATGTTCTGGAGTAACAGATGTTTTTTTGAAATTCAGTTATTGACAAATGAAAAGAAAGTATTACAATTTAGTTAGTTAAAACTAACAAGAAAAATGTATATAAACTGGAGGAAGTGGAGGAGAAGATATGTTTTTGGAACTGAAAGGGATAAAAAAACATTTTGGTGAAGGTGAAAACCATGTGGAGGTATTGAACGGAATTGATCTTGAAATTGAGAAAGGCGAAATTTGTGTCTTGCTTGGTCCGTCCGGTTCGGGAAAATCCACGCTGTTAAATATCATTGGCGGTATTGACAGCGCGGATTCCGGATATATTTCCATAGCCGGAGAAAAGACTGCGGAGATGAATGAAAAACGGCTGACACAGTACCGCAGAAAGCATCTGGGATATGTGTTTCAGATGTATAATCTCATCCCCAATCTGAATATCCGGGAAAATGTGGAGGTGGGCTCTTATTTGAGTGACCATCCGCTTGAAACGGAAGATCTTTTAAGGACGTTAGGTCTGTACGAGCACCGGCATAAGCTTCCCAATCAACTCTCCGGCGGTCAGCAGCAGCGTACGGCGATCGGGCGTGCTATCGTTAAGAATCCCGATATTCTGCTGTGCGATGAGCCGACGGGAGCACTGGATTACAAGACATCGAAGGAAATTCTGAAGCTCATTGAGGAGGTCAATCAAAAATATGGAAACACAGTCATTATAGTGACTCACAATGATGCGATCAAAAATATGGCAGATCGTGTGATTAAGCTCCGTGATGGTGCCGTGCGAAAAAATTATAAGAACGAACACAAAATTTCTGCGGCAGAGCTGGAATGGTAAGGGGGGCGGGGATATGAAAAATCCATTATATAAGCGGCTTCCGCGGGAATTGAAAAGTGATTTTGGAAAATACCTCGTCATTTCCTGTTTATAGCGGGAATGATTGCTCTGGTATCCGGCTTTCTGGTGGCGGATAACAGTCTGCTTGCCGCATATAACGAAGGTTTTGAGAAATATTCCATTGAGAACGGTCATTTCGAACTGACGCAGGAAGCAGAGGAGGATTTGATCGAAACGCTGGAAAAGGAAGGGGTCACTCTTTACAAGCAGTTCTATGTGGACGAAGAGGTTCAGGAAAATAATTCCACGATGCGGATCTACAAGGACAGGGAGGAGGTCAATCTGGCCTGTGTTATGGAGGGCGAAAAGCCCGGACAGAGCAATGAGATTGCGATTGACCGTATGTATGCAGAGAATCATGAGCTGTCTGTTGGGGATACCATTACCGTCGGTGGAAAGAAGCTGACGGTCACAGGATTTGTAGCACTTCCTGATTACAGCTGCCTGTTTGAAAACAATACAGATATGATGTTTGATTCACTGACCTTTTGTGTGGCTGTAATGACACCGGAAGGGTTTGAAACGTTTGGAGATGATCACCTGCATGATACGTATGCATGGAAATACGTCAATGAGCCGGTAAA
Organism: Lachnospiraceae bacterium; assembly: GCA_030524665.1. Taxonomy (GTDB): domain Bacteria; phylum Bacillota; class Clostridia; order Lachnospirales; family Lachnospiraceae; genus Choladousia. The sequence continues at coordinate 5,275 of JAUNGL010000081.1, forward strand.
TGTAATTGAAGAAAAAGAGATCAGTGATGATTTTATGAAGGTGATTGCCGAAAATGCTGCGATCAAGGATTTTGTTCCGCGATATGCGAACCGGGCCATTCAGTTTACCGGGGAAGATATGGGCGGTGATAAAGCAATGATTCTCCTGTTCCTCTATATTGTAATCGTTATTATTGCCTTTGTGTTTGCCATTACCACCAGTAATACCATAGCAGAAGAGGCATCCGTGATAGGAACTCTCCGGGCTTCCGGTTATACCAGAGGGGAGCTGGTCCGGCACTATCTGATTACTCCTTTGCTGGTGACGCTGCTGGCAGCAATCGTGGGAAATATATTAGGCTATACGGTGATAAAGCAGTACATGGTTGATTTATACTACGGCAGCTACAGCCTGCCTACTTATGTAACATTATGGAATGCGGAGGCTTTTGCAGAAACTACAGTGGTGCCTTTTGTACTTATGCTGGTAGTTAATCTGGCAATTTTGATCAGTAAACTGAAGTTGTCGCCGCTGAAATTTCTGCGTCATGATTTACACAGACGCACGAAGAAGAAAACATTTCGTTTAAATTCCGGAATTCCGTTTCTGACAAGATTTCGTCTGAGGATTCTGTTTCAGAATATACCTAATTATATTACCTTGTTGATCGGAATTGTATTTGCATCAATTCTGATGGTGTTTGGTATGATGTTTAGCCCGATGCTGGAGGAATATTCGGAGCAGATTGTTTCAGGAATGTTTGCAGATTATCAGTATATACTGAAAGCACCAGTGGAGACAGGGGATGAGAATGCAGAAAAGTACTGTGTAACGACATTGGAGACTACTTCAGATAAGTATCCTGTGGAAGATATTACGATATATGGACTGGATGGTTCTGATTATGTAAAGATTGAACCTGAAGAAGGAGAAGCGTACGTATCAAACGGGTATATGATAAAGTATGGACTGAAGAATGGAGATATAATTACACTGAAAGACAAATACAGTGATGACAGTTATGAGTTTACGATAGCGGGAGAGTATGAGTATCCGGCAGCACTTGCGGTATTTGTTTCACGCAGGGAATTTAATGAGAGATTTGATCAGGACGAGGACTATTATACCGGTTATCTGTCAAACAAAGAACTGGAAGATATTGGGGATGCATATATCAGTACCATTATTACGGAGGATGACCTGACGAAGCTTTCGAGGCAGCTCACGGTATCTATGGGAGATTTCATGGTAGTGTTCAATTATTTTGGAGTTATGATGTTCCTGCTCCTGATGTATCTATTATCGAAACAGGTGATTGAAAAGAATGCAGGGGCAATTTCCATGGTCAAGATTCTGGGATATTCCAATGGAGAAATCGGCGGGCTGTACATTATCGCCACTACTATTGCAGTAGTAATTTCACTGATTCTGTCCATCCCTGTCAGCCACTATACAATCAAGTGGCTGTTCGGTGCATACTTATATACGGAGATCAGCGGCTATATTCCATTTATTATTTCAAATACCATCTATATAAAAGTGTTTATTTACGGTATTCTGAGCTATGCTCTGGTGGCAGTCCTGCAGATGTTCAAGATCGGAAGGATTCCGAAGAGTGATGCCCTCAAGAACGTGGAATAGATCGGGCGGTTGAAAGAAGAAAAACCATTCAGTACGATCGAATTTCTCTGGAAATTTGTAGCTGTCTCACTGATCGTGGAGGCATTATTGGATTGCCTGAATGTATTTTCAGGAGAAAAGCGGGTGAAACCGTCAATGAAATAGACATCAGCTTATTTGGTTCCGGAAATACTGTCTGAATGCAACTGACGATCAGATATGAAGAAAACGGATTTGGATTATTATGCTGCCGCACGAAATGGTTGGTGCGGCAGCATTTGTATTAAGTGCTGTTATGATGGGGAATTTTCAGAAAAGAGAGAACAGCAGATTTAAAACGTGTAATGCGGCTTTTCTTCCCCGAAGAATTTCCACCTGATATAATCGTCGGCAAGTATGATCAGGGCACACAGAAAGAACCACAGGACAGAGTAAGGCAGACAGACCTGTCCCATGAGGTTCAATGGCATGGAGGAATAATCCCATATGTCAAGTTCGAGCCAGAAGTTCAGAATCAGTCCGGCTGCAAATTCAACACATGTCACGATCACTGCCCCGAAAAACATCTGTTTTGGAAATGACAGCTCACGGCGGCTCCACTGATTCATGCCGCCGATGACAATGAAGAGCAGGAAGGCAACAAAGAACATGGAAGTATCTGTCCAATGCCGCCACAGAAGCTCAAGGCAGCAGTACAGGGAGCCGCCTGTGACTCCGAGAAAGAAATATTTAAACAGGATATGTTCTTTTATCCGCATTGGATCACCGCCTTTTTTACTGGTTAACAAGTAACAGTTGAAATAACCACTAACAATTATTGACGATTTCCGCCCGAAGCATTCGCAGCATCTTGCTATTTTCTATGGAGACTGATAGAATAGCAGTAAAATATTGCCAGCAGGCATGAAAGTTCCGTCGCCGATCAGGCGGCATGTATTCAGGGATGCCGAATGCGCCCCGGTATCCTTTCATTCATGGTGATGTTCCATTGCGGCGCATGCTGGTTTGCTATGAATGCAGTCACAAGTAGTGTTAAAATCAGGATGGAGGTACAAAATATATGAATATAAGGTTACGTACAGCAGGACTTGGAGTTATGGCGGGGGCCTTGGTTGTTTTGCAGGCAGCAGGGGTTTGGGCAGCTCAGATTACGGAGGAAGATGCCAGAACGATTGCTATAGCGGATGCAGGAGTGGAGGACGGAGAAATTATTTCCAGTCGGGCCAGGGCTGACCAGGAGGATGGACGGCTGGTGTACGATGTGGAATTTCAGACACAGGATTATGAAGAGTATGAGTATGAGATTATTGCGGAGAACGGTATGATTCTCAGCGCTTCGTATGAAGCCGGGGAGGGAATAGGAAACGAAGAAAGGGAAAGAGAGACAGTATCTGTTTCGCTGGAGGAGGCGAAGGAAATTGCAGTCGCGCATGCCGGAGCAAAGATGGATGAAGTGACATTTGGAGAGATGAAAACAGAAACAGATGATGGAAGAAGCATTCATGAGATAGCGTTCTTTACGGAAGATTCGAAGGAATATGAGTATCAGGTGGAAGAAGCGACCGGAGATATCCACGAATGGGATTATAACGCGGAAAAATATATTCTGATGCAGGAAAATGAACAGAATACAGGAAAACAGGAGGATGTACTTAGTAATTCGTCTGCTCAGGAGGATAGCTTGGAGGCTGCAAAAGCTGCGGCTCTGGAAAGGGCGGGCCTTACATCAGAAGAGGTTGTATGGAGCTATGTCCATGAAGATTATGAGGATGGATGCCTGATCTACGAGGGAAAATTCTGCTGTGGAAATCAGGAATATGAATTTGAAGTGGATGCGGCGACGGGGGCTGTCATCGACTGGGAGGCGGAGTATCATCACGATGAGAGCGATCATCATAGTCACGAATATCACCACAGTGACAGACACCATTGACTGAGGGCTAAAAAATAATTCACTCGTGTTATAAAAAACATATCACATGGAAGGATGGACATATGATCAGGGATGATTTAAAGAAAATGTTATACCGGGCCGTATCGGGCTTCGGCTCTCTTGCACTGGCGATCATGTTTTATTTTTTGCTGCTTCGTTTTTCGGAGATTAAAGGAGTGATTCGCTGGATTGCGGGGATTCTGACACCGTTTGTCTATGGCGGGGTCATGGCGTATCTTCTGAAGACGCCATGCAATTTTTTTGAACAGCTGCTTCATAAGCATTTGCCGGAAAAGCAGAAAAAGCGTGCAGCGGGGCTGGCTGTATTGATTGTGCTGCTCCTGGCGTTTCTGATACTCTATCTTTTGCTCTCGATGGTGGTTCCGGAACTTTTGAACAGCATTGCAGCGCTGACTGCGGCACTTCCGGGGACACTCAATGATTTTTCAGCATGGATTACGAAGACGCTGGACGGGAATGAAGTGATCCAGAGTTATATCAACACAGCGGTAAACGGACTTGGAGACAAGCTGCGGGTATGGGCACAGCAGGATCTGATGCCAATGCTTCAGTCGATGATGGGAGGCTTTGCTGCTACAGTCAGTTCGGTCGTGGGAGTTCTCTATAATCTGTTTATCGGAGTGATCGTCTGCATCTATCTGCTCTGCAGCAGGAAGACGTTTGCCAGACAGGGAAAGGCAGTATTGTATGCTTTGTTTCAGGAACACACGGCGGACAAGGTGATAGAAGAGCTTCGGTTTATTGACAAAACCTTTGTTGGTTTCTTTGGAGGAAAGATTCTGGACAGTGCGATTGTAGGGCTGATCTGCTATGCATTCTGTCTGCTGATGAGCTTTATACTGGATTTTCCGAATGCGATGCTGGTCAGTGTGATCGTGGGAGTGACCAATATCATACCGTACTTCGGACCGTTTATCGGGGCAGTTCCGTCGGCATTGCTGATTCTGATTTCCAGTCCGCTGGACTGTGTTGTGTTTTTGATTTTTATTGTGATCCTGCAGCAGATAGATGGAAATATCCTCGGCCCAAGGCTCCTTGCGGACAGCGTAGGGCTTTCTGGTTTCTGGGTGCTGTTTTCTATTACTTTATTCGGAGGCCTGTTCGGATTTACGGGAATCCTGGTGGGCGTTCCGGTGTTTGCGGTGATCTATGATCTGATCCGGAGAGCCGTTGTGAAGGGATTGCGGAGAAGAGGCAGGATGGACGTGTTGGAGAGCTGATACACTGGCATTGCTGTAGGAAATTTGGAGTTACTGTTTGCAAATCACGGGGCTGCGAATGGTAATAAATGGTATGTGAATCACATATATTTTGTGAATACAGGTGCTGTCATAAAAGACAGAAAATTGCGGAAATGGAATCCAGAACCGATACAGACTGCGGGAATGGAATCTCTGTGTCAGCAGAAAATGTGCGGATATGGAGAGGATGAGATAAGGACTGGATTTGATAATGAGATTTATGAAAGAGAAATTGTCAATAAAGGGAGAACGAAGGAGATGAAGGAATTACAGATTGGAGAGTTAAAAGCCGGGAGAGGCGAGAAGGTTTCAGGATTTGTGAAGATTGAGGGAGCCGATTTTGGTATTCCGGTGACTCTGATATGCGGCGCTGTGGAAGGAGAAACGGTACTGATCTCCGGCGGCTTACATAATGCGGAGTATGTAGGGATACAGGCGGCGATGGAGCTTGCCGATGAACTGGACCCGGCACACGTAAAGGGAAATATTATAATTATCAGTCTGATGAACCGGACCGGATTTGAACACCGGACGATGAGTGTGGTCTATGAGGATGGAAAGAATCTGAACCGGGAGTTCCCGGGCAGTGCACTTGGAACGCTGGCGGAGAGGATCTGTTATACGATTGAGCATACGTTTTTGAAAAAGGCGGATTATTATATTGATCTGCACTGCGGTGACGGATTCGAAGGACTCGTATCGTATGTCTACTGTGTGGGAGCAGCCAGCCCTGAGGTGGCTGCGAAGAGTCGTGAGATGGCGGAGATCGCCCATGTGGACTATCTGGTAGAATCCTCCTCCGGAAAGGGCGGCGCATACAATTACGCGGGAAGCATGGGGATTCCGAGTATTCTGCTGGAGCGGGGAAGCAATTCCATCTGGTGCAAGGATGAGGTGGAGAAGGATAAACATGATGTTCGGAATATCCTGCGATATCTTCATTTTCTGGAAGGAGAGGCGCACCGTCACGGACATAAGCCGATTGATGTAAGCCCGGTTGTATACGAAGATGCAGGGCATTCCGGGTGCTGGTATCCGTCCATGCAGCCGGGTGAGACATTCCGGAAAGGTGAGATACTTGGGAGAATCTGTGATTATTTCGGAAATGAGCTGGAAGTCTGCACTGCGAAGCATGACGGAATTATGCTGTATGAAACGGTGAGCCTCTGCATTATGAAGGGAACACCGATGGTCGCATACGGAATGTGGGATGTGGACACAATGGGAAAGATTGAGAAAGAATGCTTTGTCTGCGGCTGTGAGAAGGATCACCAGCATATGAAGGAGTAGGCATTTTCAAGATGGAGTCAAATATTCATGCAGGCACGGCCATCTGGCCCGTTGCACGCAGGAATTAAAATTCAGGTAAAAAGAGAAGAGAGCTGCTGACACAGACAGTTTCTGCAATGGAGGCGGATGCCGGTGGGAGAGAACCGGGAAACAGTTGCGGGAGTGTATGGCGTGAGGAGGCGGCTCTTTTTGCTGCCTGGAACTTTTCCAAAGCGGGAATGAGAAGATAGAGGGAATGCGGATTGCAGTGTGACTGGGGAGGAAGAATCTGGCAAGAATTAAGAATTTTTAAGAATTTATTCAGAAGCGTTTAAAATTATGGGAGGATAATAAGAAATAAAAGATGTAAATTTTGAATCCGCAGGATGCCGGGGGATGGCAGCCGTTGGAAGCGGCAGACGGGATGGAAAGGAATACTTATGCATCAGTCAAAGATTTTGATCATAGAGGACGACAGAGATATCAGGGAAGGAGTGCGTATCCTTCTGGAAAGCGAGAATTATGAGGTGGAGGAAGCCTGCGGGGGAAGAGAAGGGCTAAAGCTGCTGACGGAGGATACGGATCTTGTGATTCTGGATGTGATGATGCCGGGCATGTCGGGGATCAGGACGTGTGAGGAGATCCGCAAGGTTTCTTATGTCCCGGTTTTGTTTTTGACGGCAAAGACGCAGGAGTCAGATAAACTGATTGGGTTGATGGCAGGCGGCGATGATTATCTGCCGAAGCCTTTTTCCTATGCAGAGCTATTGGGTAGAGTGAAAGCGCTGCTGCGCCGTTACCAGATCTATCAGGGAAAAGGAGACCCTTCTCCGGCGGAGCAGGAGCGGATGATCTGTCTTGGCGGGGTCAGGATCAGTGAAGAATATAATGAAGTATATGTGAGACAGAAAAAAGTGGAGCTGTCCGAAATAGAGTACCATATCCTGCTTCTGATGATGCAGCATCCCGGGAGGATTTTTTCGACGGAGAAACTGTATGAGAGTGTCTGGAATGAACCGTATTTTTATTCCAGCAACGGGACAGTCATGGTTCACATCCGGAAGCTCCGGATGAAGATTGAAGAGAATCCGCAGGAGCCGAAATATATCCGGACAGTCTGGGGAAAGGGGTATCGGTTTGATGCACATGAATGACAGGCAGGACTCGATTTATTTCCGGCTGTTTCGGGTTTTGATTCTGGCAGCTGTGGTGTCAGCGGCCTGTTTTATGATCCTGAATACGGTCGTTGAGAAAAGGATTGACCGGTATGTATCGAATCCGGACTATAGGGAACAGGAGAATAATGCACGTATTGAGAGTCTGCAGGACTATGTCAGGAGGAATGGCATCTCAACCGGAGATTGGGAAGCGCTGGATGAGTGGGTTAAGAAACAGGCCGTACTCTCGCTTCAGGTTTACAGAAACAGTATTTTGATGTATGATTCTAATTATACGGGAGAGGAAGATATCTGGGAAGGCTATTCACAGAGCAATTATTTTGACCTGGAATCCTATTATGTAGTGGAATTTAAAGATGGGGATGCCGATGTGATTCTGTTCGGATTTTATGCCTATCAGTATTATAATTATGCGCTGATTGCGGAAGTGCTGTTTTCCTGCCTTTTGTTTTTGTGTATTGTTATGCTTGGAATCCGGAAAATGATGAATTACATCCGGCTGCTGAGCAGAGAAATAGAGATTCTGGAGGGAGGAAACCTCGATTATACAATTACTGTGAAGGGGAGGGATGAACTGGCGGCGCTGGCCAGGGGGTTGGATCATATGCGCCAGTCATTTAAAAAGCAGGTAGAGCAGGAAGCGCTGCTGACGCAGGCTAACCGGAAGATGATCACGGAAATGTCACATGATCTGCGTACTCCGTTGACCGCACTGCTGCTGTATGCGAAGGTATTGCAGCAGCATAAGTACCGGAATGAGGAGCAGATGTGGGAATACGTGGACCGGATTGAGCTGAAGGCCAATCAGATTAAGAAACTGTCGGACAATATTTTTGAATATGCGCTGATTACCGGGGAGGAAAAAATCAGGCTGGAGGAGCCGGAAACTTTCCGAACCGTATTTTATGATCTGCTTTCTGAAACCTCGGCGTATCTGGAGCAGAAGGGATTTCAGGTTCAGATGGATCTGGATGGGATGGAATTGGAGGATGAAGCAGATGATGCAGCTGGGCAGGATCAGGTGATGAGCGGGGAAACCGCTTTTGAAACGCGGAACTGTCCCGAAATTTGGCAGAAGCGTTATGTCTGCATCTATTCGGACTATGTGACGAGAATATTTGATAATATTACATCCAATATTATTAAGTATGCAAATCGGTCTCAATCTGTCCGGATCAGGACCGAATTTGACAGTCATTCCGGCAAGCTGATTTTTGAAAATAATAAGAGCAATCCGGAAAAGAAGGAAGAGAGTACTAATATCGGAATCCAGAATATGAAAAATATGATGCGCAAAATGAACGGAGGCTGTGAGGTAGAACAGGATGGGGAGCTGTTCCGCATTATACTGTCATTTGCGTGGAGCGAAAAAATGCATGAAAAGGAGGGGGCGTCATGAAAAAAATCAGGAAGGTGTTGTTTCCGGTGCTGGCAATGATGCTTGCAGGGGTGACAGATGTCTCTGCGGGGGCGGCGGAACTGCCGGAATCCGGATACATAGAAGAGGCAGAGGAAACAGAAGTTTTCTATGCTGAGCCGGATACAGGTGCCCGGGAGGTTTCGAAAGAGTCAGATAAGCAGCTGAAGATGCGCCTGGTTTATTCACATGCTGAGAATCTGGGCGATTCATACCAGGTAGAGATCCAGGATTATATTGCTGAGAAAGCAGAAGGGATGCCAGCCGGACAGACGGAATATGTGAGAAGCTGGAAGCTCTGCTCAAAGAAAGATCAGGAAACCCTGCTGCAGTGGACGCTGCACGGGAAGTTTGAGTATGATGGGAAAACAGCCGGATGTACAGAGACAGATCTGATGATATACAATAAAAAAATCGACGAATACACAGTGCTTTCTCAGGCGCATGGACGGAAAAACAATTTTGCAGTAGGGCACTGTGAGATATTGGAAAAACGGACAGGGAAAAGATACGGCGGATTTGTCCGTTTCGGAGTAGACGAAAAGGGGGCCATAATCTGCAATTAAAAGGAGCATGGTTACAGGGTGCGGATCCGCATGGATGCGCCCCTTTTTTTCATTTCTATAAGCTGACTGGATTTCTTAAATTCCCCCTTTTTATGTTGATTTTCGGTCAATTGCCTGGCTCTGAAGGTTTTGGCCCATACGCATGCAGATAAAATCTGTGCTGCAATTATCACGGTTTTTCGAGCATATTTTTATATTTACTGCTGAAAAAAATACATTTCTTCGTCAAAATGAGGATGTGTACGCGCGTACAGGTTTTAGATTATTGAATAGAATTACGGGAAATACTATACTGAACAAGTAGATGTCTGACAGAGTCGCAAGGAAATGATAGTATGGTAAAACGAGTGACCAGGGAGGATGTAGCAAAAAAAGCGGGGGTTTCAGTGGCGGCCGTATCGCGTGCGCTGAACAACAGCGGGTATATTAAAAAAGAGAAAAAAGAGTATATCATTGAAATCGCAACCCAGATGGGGTATAACCCGAATCCGATTGCCACATCCCTTCAAATGCAGAGAACCAGACAAATCATGGTATTTATCAGCGATCTTACAGGTGCTTTTCATATTCAGATGTTTCATGGGATAGTACGGGCTGCACAGAAACGGAATTATAGGGTTTTGCTGGATATGCAGTGTGATTATGAAAAAGTAAAGCAGTTTTTGGTAGATGGTATTATTTTTCCGAATGAAGTGATCGCTGAAAAGTATGCCAGAGATATTGGAAGAACCTATCATTTGCCCACTGTGACCATATCCTATGATCCGGCAGCAGTTTTTACAAAACCGATGCCATGTGTCCTGTTGGATGACCGTGAGGTGATTAACCGGGCTATTGATTATCTGAAAAAGATGGGACACCGGAGAATCGGCATAGCAGTTCCTTTTATGGCAAATTATGCTAAAAAAAGGTATTGCTACTGGAAAGAGAGAATGGAACAGGAGCAGGTATCGGGTTTTGAAGAATATGCGGTAAACGCTGCCGGCTATCCTGTTGAGGAAACAGGGCTGAAGGAAGATTATCAGACCATGTTCGGGGATTTTGTGTATTATGATCTTTTCGAAAAAGGAAGAATTGCAGCCTCGATGTATGCCGAAGCGGATTGCAAAGCCACGGCTATGATTTGCTACAACGATGATATGGCTCACGGTATGATACAGGAACTGGAAAAGCGGGGGATCCATGTACCGGAGCAGGTATCTATTATGGGAATCGACGGTACTTATATCCGGTCTCATTTCCCTAATCGGCTGACCAGTGTGACTAATTATCCGGATCAGATGGGAGCAAATTGTGTAAATGTCCTGCTGGATATTCTGGAGGACAAGCCGTACAAGTATATAAACTGGGGAAGGATTAA
>JAUNGL010000082.1 GCA_030524665.1 Lachnospiraceae bacterium
CTCCTCCCGCTCTGGGGCATCGTATGAAATGTTCCGTTCGTAATCAACTAAACACAAAGTTAGAATTTTATGATTGCAAGATAAAAACATCCATATTATACTTGTAGCGGTTAAAATGTTCGGACATTTAGAATGGAAGGGAGATAAAATGCGCAGGAAGACGCTTCGATATGCTTTTCTGGATACGCTGCCTGTGATGGCGGGATATCTGGTTCTTGGAATGGGATTTGTGATATTGCTGCAGGATAAAGGGTATTCCTGGGTGTGGGCGCTGCTGATGAGTGTGACTATTTATGCAGGCTCCATGCAGTATGTAGCGGTGGATTTGCTGTCAGGCGGTGCCACGGTACTGGCTGCGGCCCTGATGACACTGATGGTGAATGTAAGACATCTGTTTTATGGGATTTCGATGCTGGAACGGTATCAGGATACAGGTAAGGCAAAGCCATATCTGATTTTTGCACTGACAGATGAAACGTATTCTCTGGTGTGCAGTACCAGAGCGCCGGAGGATGCAGATATTCGATTGTATTATTTTCTGGTATCGATTCTGAATCAGAGCTACTGGATTGCCGGAAGTGTGCTGGGGGCAGTGATTGGCTCTGCATTCCAGTTCAATACGGCAGGTGTGGACTTTGCGATGACTGCACTTTTTGTTGTGATATTTACGGAGCAGTGGGAGAAGGAGAAGAATCATTTTCCGGCGCTTACTGGTGTTGGGGTATCGGTGGTTTGTCTGCTGATTTTCGGACCGTCGAATTTTCTGATTCCGTCTATGATTGGAATTGTGGTACTGCTGTTTTTGCTGAGAGGTTATATGCCGTCTGATGCGCCGGAGGGCGCTGGAACAGAAGAGACGGACAGACAGGCCACTGGGGTAGTGACGGACTTTCATGAGAAAGGAGATGTGTTATGAGCAATTCCATACACTCACTTGTATTAATCGCTGTGATGGCAGGCTTGACGGCAATGCTTCGATTTCTGCCGTTTCTGGTTTTTCGGAAGCATACACCGGGACCGGTGTTGTATCTTGGCAGGGTTTTGCCGTATGCAATTATGGGGATGCTGGTCGTTTACTGCCTGAAGTCAGTGTCACTGCTGAAGGGATCCCACGGAATCCCTGAATTTCTGGCGATTGTGCTGGTTGTTGGATTACATAAGTGGAAGCATAATACGTTGATTTCCATTGCTACGGGAACTGTATGCTATATGCTGCTGGTGCAGCTCGTTTTTGTATAGGATTGGGAAGTGGATCTCGAGTCACGCGTAAAGTGAATGGGAAAGTATTATCAGGAGACAATGGAGATAATGAAAGTAAAACAAGGCTTGATAAGGTTCAATATCCGATACACTGGCACTACAATCTGGAAATTGAGCGGAATGCGAATATCAGGCACAGTGATGAGAGTGTGAATTATGGCGGATTGTCATGCGGGTGTCTGCAAAGCTGGTATGGAAAATCAGTGTGCGAGAGCGGCATGAATTGGTTTTGGCTGTGGGAGGGAATATGGAATATTACCACGAGAAGGTAGAGACGGAAGATAAAATTCCCGCGCGTATTTTTTTCGGAGGCACAGGGCGTGATAAGCTTCGGTATCCGATGCACTGGCACCACAATCTGGAATTTGATCTGGTGCTGGAGGGCTGTATCCGGGGGAAAATCGGAAAGCGGGAGGTAGAAATCCATCCCGGAGAGATCTTTTTTGTAAACAGCGGTGAATTACATGAGACAGACGGAACCGGCGCCGGAGGATATGGAAGGCTTCGTTCTATTACGATACTGTTATCGGATGAAGTCCTGCGAGAGTATTGCCCGGAGCTGGATTCTTTTTATTTTGTGATAGAAACGAGCGGTCAGCAGGAGCAGATCCGGGAACTGATTCTGGAATGTGCGGAGCTCTACCAGAAAAAACAGGAGTTTTATGAGCTGGAGATTTCCATTGTACTGCATCGGATCTGTCTGTTTTTACTGAAGGAATGCAGGAGAGAAAAGCAGAGAAACGAGCGGGAGCGAAGGGAATGGAAAAGTACGGGTCGGATCAAGCAGGCAATCACATACATGGAGCAGCATTATGAAAGTACCATATCAATCGGCAGGATGGCGGAGGTTATGGGGATGACGCCATCTTACTTCTCACGTTTTTTCCGGCAGTCAACCGGACAGAACTTTCACAGCTATCTGATGCAGATCCGTCTCTGTCATGCACAGCAGGCTCTGACGGAAAGTGAAGCTACGGTGACAGAGATTGCGCTGAACTGCGGTTTTGCGAATGTGAAATCCATGATAGAGGTTTTCAAAAAGGAATGCGGAATGACGCCTGCAAGATACAGGAAGGCAATTACTGCGGTGAAGTTGCCATTTTGACGGACTTATGTTACTCTATAAGCATCGTAGTTGGATTGCATTCTTTCTGATAAAATGATTTCATTTTTTGATATAACGGCATCTGTGAAAGAGATACGGGGTAGCGTGTGCGACGGGAAGGAGCGTGCGGATTATGACTAAAAAACTTCCAATTGGTATTGAGAATTTTGAAGAATTCGTGATGCAGGATTTTTACTATGTCGATAAAACCATGTTTATTGCAGAACTTCTGTGGAACTGGGGGAAAGTGAACCTGTTTACCCGTCCCAGGCGCTTCGGCAAGTCACTCAATATGAGCATGCTGAAAGCTTTTTTTGAACTGGGAAGCGATAAGACATTATTCGATGGATTGAGAATCTCACAGGAGAGAGAACTGTGTGAGAAATATATGGGGCAGTTTCCTGTGGTATCTGTGACACTGAAAAGTGTGGATGCCCTGACATTTGAAGAAGCAAAAGAAGCTTTAAAGACCGTGATAGGCAAAGAGGCTGAGCGGCTTTCTTATCTGGCGGACAGTGAAAAGCTGACGATGGAACAGAAGAAAGCGTATCAGGCATTGGTGCGGATCCGGGAGGACGGAAATTATGCCATGTCTGATGTTGCCATGAAATTCAGCCTGTTGAAGCTGTCGGAGCTGATGGCCAGACATCATGGACGCAAGGTCCTGATTCTGATTGATGAGTATGATGTGCCGCTGGATAAGGCGTTTCAGGCCGGGTATTATGATAAGATGGCTGCGCTCATCAGCAATCTTTTCGGCAATGCACTGAAAACAAATGAATACCTGCACTTTGCAGTCCTGACTGGATGTCTGCGCATTTCCAAAGAGAGTATTTTCACCGGGCTGAATAACCTGAAGGTACATCCAATTACAGATGCGAGATATGATGAGTATTTCGGATTCACGGATGAGGATGTGAATGAGATGCTGGAGTATTACGGATTTTCAGATCGTGCGGGGGTAGTCAGGGAATGGTATGACGGGTATCAGTTCGGAAATGTGTCAGTCTATTGTCCATGGGATGTGATTAATTACTGTGATGCCCTGCTGGAGAATCCGGATGCTGAGCCGGAGAATTACTGGGCGAACACAAGCGGGAACGCCATGGTACGGCGTTTTATAGGGAAGGCGAACCGGCAGACAAGAAGCGAAATCGAACGGCTGATTGAAGGGGAGAGTATCGTGAAAGAAGTCAGCCAGGAGCTGACCTATAACGAACTGGACAAGTCGATAGACAATCTCTGGAGTGTGTTGTTTTCTACCGGCTATCTGACACAGCGGGGACGGCTGCCGGGAAACCAATACCGGCTTGTGATACCGAACAGAGAGATCAAAGCGCTGTTCATCAGCCAGATTCAGGAATGGTTCCGGGAAACAACCCGGGCGGAAGCCGGGAAGCTTGGGCAGTTCTGCAGGGCATTTGTGGAGGGCGATGCGGAGGTAATAGAACAGATGCTGAAGGGGTATTTGTGGAATTCCATCAGTATCCGGGATACCGCAGTCCGGACAGAGATGAAAGAGAATTTTTACCATGGGATGCTGCTGGGACTGCTGCAGTATGCAGATGACTGGGAAGTTGAATCAAATGCAGAGTCCGGGGAAGACTACAGTGACATAACCATAAAGACGCAGGAAGGAACCGGCGTGGTGATTGAAATCAAGTATGCAGAGAACGGCAGTCTGGAAAGGGCCTGTACCGAGGCGCTTGTGCAGATCGAAGAGAAGCAGTATGATGCAGTTCTGCTCAAAGATGGAATGGAACGGGTGATCCGATACGGAATTGCTTTCTATAAAAAGAATTGTAGAGTTTTGATGGCGGGATGAGAATTACCCGCCATTATTGTTCGGCTTTGTCCCAGTTTCAACTTACAGAGGCATAAATAACAATTTATTTAGACTTATCCGAATTGGCAGATCATGTAAAATTGTAATATTAATGTCCGGTAATCATAAAGCGCGGAGGGTTCGAAATACAGATTATAGAAAAGATAAAAATTGACAATAATATACCAAAAAACAGCAAGACTTTTCCAAAAAACTGTGATAAAAAGAACATACAGAGATTGGTATAAAACAAGATGAAAAATGAACTTTGAAGTGTACCGGAGGGCGATACAAAGATTTGCGGAAAACGTAAAATAAAGTGTGAATAAAACTGTTTAGTCACGTATGATCTGTGTCCCGGCGGTATGGTTGGAAACAGGGTTACTGGGCACGCAGTGAACAGTAACAAAACAGGAGATAAAGGAGGAGTCTGAAATGAAATTTACAGAGGGTTACTGGCTGCGCAGTGAGCGTGCCAATGGGCTGTTTGCGGCAGAGGCATACACTGTGGATCGTATTCCGGGCGGAATGCGCATTGTTGCTCCGGTCAGCAGAATCAATGGCCGCGGAGATACGCTGAATATGCCGACGATCACGATTGAATTCGTGGCGCGAGATAAGGGTGTGATCTCGGTAAAGGCATGGCATTATGAGGGATATGACAATCATCTTCCGCATTTTGAAAAGAATGAGACGATTGCGGATGCGGATGTGACAATTACAGATGAGGAAGCAGTGCTGGATGCAGGTGCCGTGAAGGTGCGCGTCAGCAGAAAGCAGTTTTCGTATTCCTTTGAGGCGGATGGCAGAGTGCTGACAAGCTGCAACTTCCGCAATCTCGGATATATGCGTTGGGACCGTAAGCCATCCACGATGCTTCCGGCGGAGAATTATCTGACGGAGCAGTATCAGCCGTATATGATGAATGAGCTGTCTCTTTCTGTGGGCGAGTGCGTATATGGATTTGGTGAGCGTTTCACCGCATTTGTGAAGAATGGACAGAGTGTGGAGACATGGAATGAGGACGGAGGAACTGCATCGCAGCTCGCATACAAGAGTATCCCGTTCTATATGACCAACCGTGGATACGGTGTGTTTGTAGACAGCACAGACAATGTATCCTTTGAGGTGGCAAGTGAAAAAGTAGAGTATGTAGGATTTTCTGTACCGGGAGAATCCATCTCCTATTATTTCTTCTACGGCCCGTCCCCGAAGGAAATTCTGAAGGAGTACACAGCGCTGACCGGACGTCCGGCGCTGCCGCCTGCATGGTCCTTCGGATTGTGGCTTTCTACCTCGTTTACGACGAATTACAATGAGGAGACGACCAGTTCCTTTATCAACGGAATGCTGGAGAGAGATATTCCGCTTTCCGTATTCCACTTTGACTGCTTCTGGATGAAAGCCTTCCACTGGTGTGATTTTGAGTGGGATGAGGAGTGTTTCCCGGATATCAGGGGAACTCTGAAGAGGTACCACGAAAAAGGTCTGAAAATCTGCTGCTGGATCAACCCGTATATTGCTCAGGGTACTCCGTTTTTCCGTGAGGGAATGGAGCATGGTTATCTCCTGAAACGTGCGGATGGCAGAGGTGTATGGCAGACGGATAACTGGCAGGCCGGCATGGGACTCGTTGATTTCACGAATCCGGATGCGGTGAAATGGTATACGGACAAGCTTCGTACCATTCTTGACTGCGGAGTGGATTGTTTCAAGACTGATTTTGGTGAGAGAATTCCGGTTGATGTGACATACTTTGACGGAAGTGATCCGTATGCAATGCATAATTTCTATACGTATCTGTATAACAAAACGGTATTTAATCTTCTGAAAGAGGTCAAGGGAGAGCAGGAAGCAGTACTGTTTGCCAGAAGTGCAACAGCAGGAGGACAGCAGTTCCCGGTACATTGGGGCGGCGACTGCTTTGCCAATTATCCGTCTATGGCGGAGACGGTGCGCGGCGGGCTTTCCTTCGCGATGAGCGGTTTTTCCTTCTGGAGCCATGACATCTCCGGATTTGAGAGCACCGCGACACCTGATCTTTACAAACGCTGGGCAGCATTTGGCCTTCTGTCCACGCACAGCAGACTGCACGGTTCCGGAAGCTATCGTGTACCGTGGCTGTTTGATGACGAGGCCAGTGAGGTAGTTGCATTCTTCACAAAGCTGAAATGCAGGCTGATGCCGTATCTGTACGCGAAGGCAGTGGAAGCACATGAAGAGGGAACCCCGGTCATGCGCCCGATGGTATTTGAATTTACGGAAGATCCGGCCACCTCATATCTGGACAGCCAGTATATGCTGGGAGAAGCTCTGTTAGCAGCTCCGATTCTTCGTGAGGATGGCGTAGCAGAGTACTATCTTCCGGAAGGTACATGGACACATCTGCTGTCAGGCGAAGTGCGGCAGGGCGGTAAATGGCAGAGAGATACTTACGATTATTTCTCACTTCCGCTCTATGTGCGTGAGAATACGCTTCTGGCTGTGGGAGCGAACGATCATCGTCCGGATTATGATTACATGAACGGCGTATCGCTGCGTCTGTACCAGCCGAAGGAAGAATGCCCGGCTGTATGCCGTATCGTAGATACGAAGGGACAGGAAGTGAATGTGATCCGTGCTGTACGTAAGGGAAATACCGTGACGGTTGAACTGGAAAAGGCGGCAGGAGAAATCGGTCTTACGATTTACAGCGGTGCCAGAGTGCAGGAAGCAGTGGTTGCGGCAGGTGCCGTGAGTGCGACAGTTGTGTTGGATGAATAATTAACAGGAATGAAAAGCCGGAGATTGGAATGAGATACAGATCTAATCTCCGGCTTTTTCTTTATAGAATAGGTGATCTTGCGGTTTCTGCAGGCTAATGGTAAAATAGGAAGTGCTAAATCTGAGGTGATGTATGATGGTATGTAAAGCATGATGTGTGTTGCACGGCAAGAATGCTGAAGTGTTCCCGAATGAATAAGATTTTTTGTGGGAAATGGATATGGTGCTTCGGAAAGGAGCGTGTGTACAGAATGAGTAAGTTTTTTAATGTAAATGGGAATTGTGATTCAGAAATACATTACATGGTTAATATATCGGACCGGTTATACCAGATTAAGAAAATGGTAGATGCCGGTCAGTATTTCACCATAAACAGAGCCAGGCAATATGGTAAAACAACGACGTTGCAGGCATTGAGAGAATATTTGAAAGGTGATTATGTTGTTGTTAATCTTGATTTTCAGATGATAAGCAATGCAGATTTTGAGACAGAACAAAGCTTCGTGGCTTCTTTTGCCAGAGAAGTGTTGGATAATGTTGAAGATATACCTGAAGTGATAAAAGGGGATTTGTTGTCATTTTCCACCGCCGGGGTAAAAAATGTAACGCTTTCGGTATTGTTTAAATCTTTAATGGAATGGTGCAGGCGGTCAGAAAAAAGAATTGTATTAATGATTGATGAAGTGGACAGTGCAGCAAATAATCAGGTATTTCTGGATTTCCTTGCACAACTGCGAGGGTATTATATGAAAAGAAGGAGAGTTTCAACCTTTCAGTCTGTGATTTTGGCAGGTGTATATGATGTAAAAAATATCAGAAGGAAGTTGCGCCCGAATGATGAACATAAGGTTAATAGTCCGTGGAATATTGCAGCAGATTTTCTTGTAGATATGAGTTTTTCGGCAGGAGATATTGCCGGGATGCTTGCAGATTATGAGAATGACTGCCATACGGGAATGGACATTGGGGAGTTGGCAGATTTACTCTTTGCTTATACGTCTGGCTATCCATTTCTGGTTTCATGTCTCTGTAAGCTGATTGACGAAAGAGTTGCCGGGAGCAGGGCATTTCCAGACAAAAGCAGTGCATGGACAAAAGAAGGTTTCCTGAAAGCAGTCCGTATTCTGCTGGCAGAACCTAACACACTGTTCGATTCCCTTCTCAATAAGCTGGAGGATTATCCTGAGTTGGACGAAATGCTTCGGGATCTTTTGTTTAAGGGCAAAGAAATTGCATATGTGGTTGGTTTACGATCGATTGAAATAGCGCTTATGTTTGGGTTTGTAAAAGTTTCAAATAATCTGGTTCTGATCGCGAACAGGATTTTTGAGACGCTGTTGTATAATCTTTTTCTGGCGACCCCAGCTATGCAGCGGGAAGAAATCTATGATGCCGCATTGAAAGACAAGAATTTGTTTATAGAGAATGGGCATTTGAATATGAAAATGGTACTGGAAAGATTTGTGGAACATTTTGATTCGCTTTATGGAGATTGCGGACAAAAGTTCTATGAAGAGGATGGGCGCCGTTATTTTATGTTGTTCCTGAAGCCAATTATCAACGGAACCGGTAATTGTTATGTGGAAGCGGAGACAAGAAACAGGGAACGGACGGATTTGATTGTGGATTATCATGGAGAGCAATTTATAATTGAGGCTAAGGTATGGTATGGATCCGCAAGACACTCGCGAGGTGAAGAACAATTAGCGAATTATCTAGAGCATTACCATTTGAAGAAAGGTTATATGATTACCTTTAATTTTAATAAAAAGAAAGTAATTGGGGTAAAGGAGATTATCGTGGGAGATAAGATTTTGGTGGAAGCAGTTGTGTAATATTATATTGTGAATCATAGATTTATCCTGCCCTCAACACGGGCAGGATGATAGATCTAATGTTTACGAATTTTTACTATCGTGAAAGAATGAACCGGGTAGCTGCACTTGTGTGCATATTTGATTTTCAGATAACCGTCTGGAAAATTTAAAATGCAAATTCTCCATCCCTTCTCTCAGATAAAATCGATGTGCTTCTTTTCTCGTCTGATTGCATGCAGCTTCGATCTGTGCGCAGCCTTTTTGTCCGGCAATCCGGCAGCCTTCTGCCAGCAATCCTCTTCCGATTCCCTGATTTCGATATTTATGGTCAACTGCGAATTCAAGAACTTCTGCAATTCGTTCAGAATGATGCAGCTGTTCCTCGAAACGCAGATTCAAAAGCCCGATCACGGTTCCTTCGTGTTCACAGACGAGGCAATAATACTGGTCGTTGGCAGTCTGTTTCTGGTAAATTTCGGTAAAACGCCGGAGCGGCAATTCTGTTTGCTCCAAATCACAGATCAGGCGATAGATCGCGTTACAATCTTCAGGTCTGCTTTTTCTGTACATGTATGTTCTCCTGTCATAACGAGTTGTTGAAATGTTCATTTCTACAAATGTCTGATTCCACAGTCCGTTTTATCTTCGATTATCTCTTACAGATGAATCTCGATCCGGAACAATTCAGAAGGGATATAGTGCTTGCTGGAAACAGCGATCTGATTGTTCTCATCATAAATAGTTTCCTGAACCAGCAAAAAGGAATTCTGTTCGGACAAGGTATAATTCGTCGCTGAGAAGTTGCCTGCGGTGGAATGAGAGCAGATGCGCCTGCAGCGGTTCATTTTTTCGTAACAGGTACTTTCCAGAAATTGCTTCAGTTGGTTGAGATCATTCAGGTCAATCTGCTTTGCACCGATCAGCTCAATCGGGAGAAAGCTCAGGGAATAGGCAAGCGGCGAAGAATTATGCTTGTACCACCGGTCTACGATGACGACAGCAGGGGTATACTGTTTTAAAGAAGCTGCGATGGACTTGGTCGGCGGTTCGATGCGGAAGGCGATTTCGACAGAGTCCAGATCAAAGTGGATCGGGAAAGATAAGAAGCAGGGGGAGAGAAATATGAAATATGTATTGAACCTGCTGGGGATTTTAGTCGTTTTGGGAATTGTCTGCCTGCTGTCATGGAACCGGAAAGGGATCCAGTATAAGCTGGTGCTGAAGGCGGTTATCGCGCAGTTTCTGATTGCCATATTGCTGGTAAAAGTTCCGTTTGGAAGGACGATTGTTTCCGTGGCCTCCGATGCGGTGACTGCGGTAATTAACTGCGGACAGGCTGGTCTGGATTTTGTATTCGGCAGCCTTGCGGACGGCGGTGCGCCGACAGGAAGCATTTTTATCATTCAGGTACTTGGAAATATTATCTTCCTTTCTGCGCTGGTAAGTTTATTATACTATATCGGTGTTCTGGGATTTGTGGTAAAATGGATTGGAAAGGCAGTCGGAAAGATCATGGGAACTTCTGAGGTGGAGAGCTTCGTTGCGGTTGCCAATATGTTTCTGGGCCAGACCGACAGCCCGATTCTGGTCAGCAAATATCTGAATCAGATGACCGACAGTGAGATCATGGTTGTCCTCGTTTCGGGGATGGGCAGTATGTCTGTTTCCATTCTGGGCGGTTACACAGCATTGGGGATTCCGATGGCCTATCTGCTGATTGCCAGTACGCTGGTGCCGATCGGCAGTATTCTGGTAGCGAAAATGCTGCTCCCGCAGACGGAAACAGTTCAGGAAGTCGGAAGTGTCAGGATGGACAACAAAGGGAACAACGCCAATGTGATCGAGGCGGTGGCGGAGGGAGCTACAACCGGTATGCAGATGGTGCTTTCCATTGGGGCCTCTCTGGTTGCCATGGTGGGGCTCGTATTTGCAATCAATAAATTCCTTGGTGTTTTCGGCATCAGCCTGGAGCAGATTTTCTCCTATATCTTCGCTCCGTTTGGTTTCCTGATGGGGCTGGAGGGCAGCGAGATTCTGATGGAAGGAAGTCTGCTGGGAAGCAAATTAGTGGTAAATGAATTTATTGCATTTCAGAATTTAGGTGATATACTGAATACATTAGAACCGAGAACAGCGATGATCTGTGCGATCTCACTCTGCGGCTTTGCGAACTTTTCCAGTCTGGGAATCTGTGTTTCGGGTATTGCAGTGCTCTGTCCGGAGAAGAAGAGTACACTTGCCCGTCTGGTCTTCCGCGCGATGCTTGGAGGTGTGCTGGTGAGTCTGCTGAGCGCCATGATTGTCGGGTTCGTGACACTCTTTTAAGGAGATGATGCTATGGAAAGGAAGAAGTATAAGAGAATTTTTACCATCGTGATTGATTCCCTTGGAGTCGGTGCATTGCCGGACGCAGCGGATTACGGGGACGCTGGGACGGATACCCTGGGACATATTTCACAGTCCGTCGAAGAATTCCGGATTCCGAACCTTCAGAAGCTTGGGATGGCAAACCTGCATCCGCTGAAGCAGGTGGAGCCTGTGAAGGCTCCGATGGGATATTTTATGAAGCTTCATGAGGCAAGCACCGGGAAGGATACGATGACCGGCCACTGGGAGATGATGGGGCTTCATATCACGAAGCCGTTTAAGACCTTTACGGAGACGGGATTTCCGAAGGAGCTGCTGGATGAACTGTCTGCACGGACAGGGCGCACGATTATTGGGAATAAGAGTGCCAGCGGTACGGAGATTCTGGAGGAGCTGGCGGAGGAAGAGATTGCGACGGGGCATATGATCGTCTACACGTCGGCCGATTCCGTTCTGCAGATCTGCGGGAATGAGGAAACGTTTGGACTGGAAGAACTTTACCGCTGCTGTGAGATCGCCAGAGAGATCACCATGAAGGACGAATGGAAGGTAGGCCGCGTCATTGCCAGACCGTATGTCGGCAGGAAGAAGGGCGAGTTCAAGCGGACCAGCAACCGCCACGATTACGCACTGAAGCCATACGGGAGAACGGCGCTGAACGCATTAAAGGATGCCGGACTGGATGTCATTTCCGTCGGAAAGATCTTCGATATCTTTGACGGCGAGGGACTGACCGAATCCAATAAGTCCAAAAGCTCTGTGCACGGAATGGAGCAGACGATCGAGATCGCGAAAAGAGATTTTACCGGACTCTGTTACGTGAATCTGGTGGATTTCGATGCACTGTGGGGGCATCGGCGCGATGTGAACGGCTATGCAAGGGAACTGGAGAAATTTGACGAGAAACTGGGTGAGCTGCTGCCGCTGCTCGGGGAAGACGATTTGCTGATGATTACAGCGGACCACGGAAACGATCCGACTCATACAGGAACTGACCATACGAGAGAAATGGTACCGTTCCTCGCATATTCATCGTCGATGGATGGATGCGGCAGGCTGGAGGATACCGATACATTTGCTGTGCTCGGCGCGACGATTGCAGATAACTTTGGGCTGGAAATGCCGGAGGGAACGATCGGTCATTCCGTGCTGGAAGAATTGAAGTAGAGAAGTGAAGTTTCAACAAAGCGCAAATATGATTGCAGAAAGGATTGTTATGGAAAAAAAGGACATTTTGAAAACCGTGGATCATACGTTACTGACCCAGACTGCTACATGGGCGGAGATTTGTCAGATTCTGGACGATGCGATGAAGTATGGGACTGCATCCGCATGTATTCCTGCTTCCTATGTCAAGCAGGCTGCAGAGTACGTGGAAGGGAAGCTGCCGATCTGTACGGTGATCGGTTTCCCGAACGGCTACAGCACAACGGCAGTGAAGGTATTTGAGACAAAGGATGCAGTTGCAAATGGAGCAAGTGAGATCGATATGGTGCTCAATATCGGCTTCCTGAAGGATAAGAGATATCAGGAGATCGAGGATGAGATCCGTCAGATTCACGAAGCATGTGACGGCAGAATCCTGAAGGTCATCATCGAGACCTGCCTGCTGACAGAAGAAGAGAAGATCAGGATGTGTGAGATCGTCACAAACGCAGGTGCTGAATTTATTAAGACATCGACCGGATTTTCAACGGCAGGTGCTACTTTTGCAGATGTTGAGCTGATGAGAAAACATGTCGGCGCTGATGTGAAAGTGAAAGCGGCGGGCGGTATCTCCTCGCTCGATGATGCGGAGAAGTTTATCGAATTGGGCGCAGACCGTCTGGGAACGAGCCGCATCGTGAAGCTGATCAAAAATGAAGAAGCTACCGGATATTAAAAACGGTGATCCGGCGTGACCGGAAGTATGTGTAACCCTCCGGACTGAGGTAAGATGGAATTACTCAGTCCGGAGGGTTTTTGCCAGATCCGTTGATATAAATTTTATTTTTCCTGCACCGAAATCCTCTCTCCGCACATCTAATAGGTGTAAAACGTAAAAAAAGACCGGTTTTGATACGTCAGGAGGATACAGTTATGTTACTTTTAGTAAAACGCGCACAGAAAGGAGATGCGGAAGCGTTTGTCACACTGATCGAGTCGTGCAAGAGCAGTATGTATAAGATCGCACGTGGGTTTTTCACAAGCGAGGATGACATCGCAGATGCGATCGGGGAAACGGTTCTGAAAGCGTACGAACACATCTCCGAGGTAAAGCATGCAGCCTATTTCAAGACATGGCTTATGCGGATTTTGATCAATTCCTGTAATGAGGTACTCCGGGACAGAAAACATTGTGAGACAATGGAAATACTTCCGGAAGAAGGCTATCAGGATCAGTCTTTGGCGGAAGTGGAATTTCGTGACATGCTGAGCGAATTTCCCGAGGACTGCCGGACGATCATACAGCTGTATTATGGAGAGCAGTTCAATACACGGGAGATCGCAGATATTCTGGATATGAATGAAAATACGGTCAAGAGCAAGCTGCGCCGGACCAGACAGACCTTGAGAGAGCATATGCTTATGAGTGTGATCTGAGCGTATGGCAACCGGAGCGCATAGTTGCAAGTGCTATGAAAGTTCCGCCGCCGATCAGGCGGCATGTATTCAGGGATGCCGAATGCCCCTCGGTACACTTTCATTCATGGTGGTGCTCCATTGCGGCGCATGCAGGTTTACTCTGAAAGTACCCTTTTCTGCGCAGCAGAAAACGGAGTTCAGGGATGCCGACATGTCTCGATCCTTTCATTATATGTGGTGAATGTAAAAGGGCATGGAGATTTAATTACGGTTCATATCCCGGTTATCCTGCGAGATATTTCCGCACAAAATGAGCGGAAGTATAGGAACGGTAACAGTGGATATGAAATTGGGGATACACGATTTTTGCAGGAGGAATAATTATGAGACAGGATTATAGAAAGAATCACACTTATACAGAGGAAGACATCAGTCGGGTACTTGGCCGCGAGATGCAGCCGTCCGAGCAGGTAGAACGCAGGCTGGACGAGGTCTATGCGCAGGTACGCAGCGGTCAGACAGCGAAGAAAAAGAGGAGTTTCCGGGGCGTCTACCGGGCAGCAGGTGCAGCGGCGGCTGTGTTCGCAGCAGGTGTGTTCTGCGTGAGCAACCCGGCGCTCGCAGCGAAGATTCCGGTCATCGGGCATATCTTTGAGCAGATGGGAGAGCAGGCAAGCTTTCCGGGAGATTATGGATCAGTTGCAACTGTATTGCAGACGGAAGGTGAGCAGACAGAAGAGGAAAACGGAAAAGAGGCACAGGACGAAGCAGAAAGTACAGCACAGCAGACCGGGGCAGCCGTTTCTGAATATACACAGACAGCAGGAGATCTCACAGTTTCTCTCTCGGAAGTATACGGAAACAGCGAAGCATTATATCTGTCGATGCAGGTAGTATCGAAGGAGGGATTTGAACCAGAGCGCTGCATGGTAAATCAGAACGGAAATCCGGTGCTTGCACTGCGCGGTGAGGTTGACTTCAGTTTCCTCAGAGGGGATTGGCAGATTCTTTCTTATCTGGACGGAAGCTTCCTCGACGATCATACCTATGTCGGTATGATGCGGCTTGATCTCTCTGATTACAAAAAAGACGACAGTGAATTCTGGAAAGAGGTGGAAAAGACAGCAGAAGAAAAGGGAGAAGAGCTGTCAATGGAAGAAATTTCAAAGCTGCAGGATGAAAAGTACGAAGCGCTGACCAGAACGGTTGACATTCCGGAGGAATATACGGCAAGGCTGAAGATCAACCAGATTATTGGAGATCTGGCTGACGGCTACCGGATTAGTATTTATGAAGCGGCAGGCGTGGAGCAGCCGTCGGAGGAAGAACTTACAGCAATGTCGGATGAAGAATGGCGTGCGTATATGAATGAGCTTGACAGCAAGGTGCCGGATTACGGCGGATTTCCGAACAAGTATGAGAATTTCTGGTATGACGGTCCGTTTGAATTTGAGGTACCGGTCACACTGGATACAGAGCAGACAACAACGGTCGAGATAAATTCCGAAGTAGTAGAAGGATACGAGATTCTTTCGGTTACAAAGACACCATTCGAGCTGGTGGTAAATGAGAAAATCAGCAATTATAATAGCGATCTGATGATTCAGGTACTTGATGCAGACGGAAAACGCCTCGATACAGGAGCAAACGGAGGATACGTCAATGTACTTTCCAGCTACGGTCATGACCTTTCAAAGGTGGATATTTATTATATGACCTGGGATGATTTTGAGACATATACGAAGGGAACATACTGGGAAGAGCATGAGACGAATGAAGAAGGCAAGACGCTGAAGAATGTTCTGGACGAGCACAATGTATATCACAAAGAGGTAGTATTCGACAAGTAAAGGGGAGAGTACAGCCGGGAAAAATATGCGCGTTGCAGTTTAATTTAATTCGTTAGTTGACGAACGGACGCCGTGAATCCGTCGTTTGGCTGCTCTGTAGGTATGCAAAAGGTATCGAAGGGCGGCGGCAGAGGGCACGGG
>JAUNGL010000083.1 GCA_030524665.1 Lachnospiraceae bacterium
TGGTCAGCCAGGCCGACAGCCGTACGGTCAGGGCGGATCAGGCCAGCCGATGGGCCGACAGCCATATGCGCAAGGCGGGATGAGACAACCTGGGAACCGTGTACCGTATACACAGGGATCAGCCAACCAGATGAGAAGCCGTCAGGGTCAGGGAAATGTCCCAAATCATATGCGTACCGGTCAGCCGCAGGGAACCATGGTCCAGCAGCGGCGGGGATCTGTACCGCCGGGAGCAGGAATGGTGCGTCAGGGAGTTTATGGACAGCGTTTGATGGGTCAGGCAAAAGGAATGTTCCGTTCTCCGCTGTTTGTGCTGCTGGCGCTGTTGAATACAGTTGCTTTAGGTGTTTCTGTGGCAGGAATTCTGATGAAGGAGCTGAATTACTCAGGGCTTTTGTCTGTTCTGAAGAATTTTGATATGCCGGTGGAAGCGCTGGTGTATGTAGACAAGCTTATGGATCTGTTGTCCAAAGCAGAAGGGGTAACTGTGTTTGAATTAGCCGGAAAGGTTCCGGATTTGCTTTTATGTCTCGGAATCTGGGTGCTGTTTGTGACGGCGCTGCGGAAGAAAGAGAGCATGGCGTCAGCAGGATTTCTGACTGTTAAAATTGTCGTGATCCTGAAGATGATTGTTTCCTGCATCGTATTGATCGCATGCCTGGTTTTCTCAGTCACGCTGGTTGTTTCTGCATGGGTTTCCGGCGGCCGGACGGCATTGATTGCATCAGCAGTATTTCTTGGCATTATGATCATCGTGTCAATGGCAGTTATTATGTATTTCTTCTGCCTGCTCCATGCATTGAAGGTATGCAGAAAAAATGCAGTAATGGGAGAGGAGTTTGGAACAATCCCGCTGTATGCCGCTGTTTTGACAATTGTGATTGCACTTGTTTCCGTAGTTGGGCTTCTGTCTGCGATTGTAAATGTGGAAATCGCCGGAATAGTAAGCTATGGCTGCCAGATCGGCTGGATGCTGCTTTTGGGAATCTGGATGATGAGCTACAGAAATAAGACAGGATATAATGAATAATCAGTAATGAGTCCCGGACTCCGCAGCTTGTCGGATTCCGGGATGTTATATAATAACAGTTCAGTCATGTGCTGAAAAAGCATTGACAGGGAGAAGGAGGAAGGTTTATGCAGCTTTTAGTATTGATTTTGAAGAAAACAGAACTGGTGAATGAACTGATGATCGAACTTGCTGAGGCGGGAATTCACGGCGGAACTATGATTGACAGTACCGGTATGGCGAATGTGATTGGTGACCTCGAGGATATGCCGATGTTCAGTCTTCTTCGTTCGGTGTTGAACCATGACGGACGAAAAGAATGCAGCAAGACGATGCTTTTTGTAGTGAAGGATGCCGAGATGGATAAAGCGAGACAGACTATCCGGAATGTGCTGGGAGATTTAAGTGCCCCGAATACGGCCGTGATGTTTGCACTTCCGGTAACGTTTGTGGAAGGGTTGGGTGAATAACCGTGGAACTCAATATACTTACTTATCTGGCTATTTGTATTTTTGCATGCCTGATTGCAGGAAAAATCGTAAAAAGAATTAATCTGCCAAATGTAACAGGATACCTCGTGATGGGAATTATCATCGGCCCGTATGTGCTGAAGCTGATTCCGGCGGGGGTTGTGGAAGAATTCGGTCTGATCTCCGAGATGGCACTTGGGTTTATTGCATTTTCCATCGGCGCGGAATTTAAAATGACTTATCTGAAGAAGGTAGGGAAAGCACCTGTCATTATTGCTTTTATGGAGGCTATGGTAGCGGTAGCCGCAGTTGATATTGTATTGATTGCAACGGGAAATGATCCTGCATTTTCACTTTGCCTCGGTGCGATTGCCGCTGCGACAGCTCCTGCCGCAACATTGATGGTGGTCAAGCAGTACAAGGCGAAGGGGCCGGTAACACAGACGCTGCTTCCGGTTGTAGCAATTGATGATGCCGCTGCGCTGATCTCGTTTGGTGTTTCCGTAGCTGTGGCGAAAGCAATTTCATCAAAAGGCGATGTCAATCTGATTGCAACTTTGCTGGACCCGGTATGGGAGATCGGCGGTGCCTTTGTCTTCGGAACAATCCTTGGACTTTTGCTTGCCCTGCTCGTAAAATATTATCACAGCAGAGGCAACCGCCTGTCTGCTGCGATTGGATTTGTGTTTGCATGTGTGGGAATCTGTGATATGGCAGGATTTTCTTCACTGCTTGCATGTATGATGATGAGTGCGGTATTCGTCAATATGTCGAATGAAAGTGACAGAGTTTTTGAATTGGTTGACCGAATGACTCCGCCGTTGTTTATGCTGTTCTTTCTGGTATCGGGAGCTGATCTGAATATTGCAATCATCCCAACTGTGGGAATCGTAGGAATCATTTATGTGGTATTCCGTGTAATCGGAAAAGTTCTGGGAAGCACGATTGGATGCAAGATCTCGCATGCGGAGCCGGTAGTACAGAAATGGCTCGGGTTTACTTTGATTCCGCAGGCCGGTGTGGCAATCGGTCTCTCGAGTATTGCGATGCAGGTGGTACCGGAGCACGGCGCGGCAATCCGGGCGATTATTCTCTGCGGTACTGTAATTTATGAGCTGGTGGGACCGATCATGACGAAGATGGCTCTGACAAAAGCAGGTGAAATTCAGAAGGCCTGAAAGAGACAGGAGGTGTGTAAATGGAAAAGGAAAAATTGAAGCAATTGCTGGAGGATATGTCACTGGAAGAAAAAGCAGGGCAGATGCTGCAGCTGATGGGGGCTTTTTATCAGGATGATGTAGAAGGGATCCTGACAGGTCCGGCGCGGGAGCTGGGTGTCAAGGCGGAGGATATCCGGATGGCAGGTTCTATTCTTGGAACATACGGGGCAGATGCGCTGAAAAAGATCCAGAAGGAATATATGGAGCGGCAGCCTCACCATATTCCACTGCTGTTTATGATGGATGTCATTCATGGCATGAAGACCATTTTCCCGATGCCGCTGGCACAGGGTGCAACCTTTGAACCGGAGCTTTCCAGAAAGTGCAATGAGGCGGCAGCAAAGGAGGCAGCCGTATCCGGACTGCATGTAGCGTTTTCGCCGATGGCTGATCTGGTAAGGGATGCGAGATGGGGTCGCGTGATGGAATCGACAGGAGAGGATCCGTATCTGAATTCCCTGTTTACTGCTGCAGAAGTCAAAGGCTTCCAGGGCGAAGATATTGGGGAGCCGTACCGGGTATGTGCCTGTATTAAACATTTCGCGGGATATGGCGGTGCTGTGGCGGGAAGAGACTACAATACGGTGGAGCTGTGTGAGCATACATTCCGCGAATTCTATCTGAAGGCTTATCAGGCAGGTATTGATGCAGGGGCAGGTATGGTGATGACCTCGTTCAATACGGTGAATGGAGTTCCGGCGACAACGAACCGATGGCTGATGCGTGATGTGCTGCGGGAAGAGATGGGATTTGAAGGGGTACTGATCTCTGATTTTTCGGCGATTCTGGAGACGGTTGCACATGGATACAGTGAAAATGAGGCAAAGGCAGCG
This sequence comes from Lachnospiraceae bacterium, assembly GCA_030524665.1. GTDB lineage: Bacteria > Bacillota > Clostridia > Lachnospirales > Lachnospiraceae > Choladousia. Next base: position 3,533 of record JAUNGL010000083.1, read on the forward strand.
GAATATGCGCTGAATGCCGGTGTGGATATTGACATGATGACAAGTGTCTATTCGGCAAATCTCGCACAGCTTGTGCGGGAAGGCATTGTGGAGGAAGCAGTGCTGGATGAAGGCGTGATGCGGATTCTGGAGCTGAAAAACAGGCTTGGATTGTTTGAGAATCCCTATAAGGATGCAGATGGTGAAAAGGAAAAGGAAATCCTGCTCTGTGAGGAACACCGGAAGCTGGCGAGGGAGGCAGCAGGAAAATCTTTTGTACTGCTGAAAAATGACGGGATTCTGCCTCTGGATATGGAGAAGAAAATTGCTTTCATCGGACCGTATACGGATTGCCGGGAGATGATCAGCAGTTGGGCTATTACAGGAGATTCCGGGGATTGCGTGACGATCAGAGAGGCAGCGGAGGAAGTATTTGATTCTTCCCGCACGGTATATCTGGCAGGTTCCCCAATGCTTGGAAATGCTTGTGAACTGATTGGGTTTACAGAAAAGGTTCCGGAAAAGGTAACAGAGGAGGATCGGCAGCGGATGATCCGGGAAGCCGTGGAGGCTGCAAAGGGTGCGGAAGTCGTTGTCATGCCGATGGGAGAGCACTATCTGCAGAGCGGGGAGGCGACGAGCCGTGCAATGCTGGAGGTACCTGAGGTGCAGATGGAGTTGTTCCGGGAGATTGCAAGAGTAAATGAGAATATTGTGGTCGTACTGTTTAATGGAAGACCGCTTGATCTGAGAGAGATCAGCCGGAAGGCAAAAGCGGTTCTGGAGGTATGGCTTCCGGGGACAGAGGGAGGACATGCGATTGTCGATGTACTGACCGGAAAGGTCAATCCGTCCGGAAAACTGCCGATGAGCTTTCCGTACTGTGTTGGACAGGTACCGGTATCCTACAATGAATATTCGACTGGAAGACCGAATCTGCCTGGTATGAAGGAACGTTTCAAGTCAAAATATATCGATATTCCGAATGCACCGCTGTATCCGTTCGGGTATGGCCTGAGTTATACGGAATTTGAAGTTTCCCCGGTGGAGCTTAACAGTAAGGAGCTGAAGGATGACAAACCGGTTACAGCAAAAGTGACTGTGAGAAATACGGGAAAAGCCGCAGGCACAGAGGTAGTACAGCTCTATCTTCAGGATGTTTCGGCAAGTGTAGTACGTCCGGTGAAGGAGCTGAAGAGCTTTGAGAAGGTTTCGCTGGCTCCGGGAGAGAGCAGAGAGGTATTTTTCACAATCGAAGAGCCGATGCTGCGATTCCTGCGGGCGGATGGAACGGTCGGAAGTGAAGAAGGGGAATTCAGGGTATGGATTGCAGACAGCAGTGCATCCGGGGATTATCAAAACTTCTTTTATGTAAAACAGTGAGAAAAAGAGCCTGAATGGCTGAAAAAATAAGGCAAACAGGACTGCCGTACAATGACAGAGCTGCGAAGCAACTGTTGATGTGCCGAAAGGGGATCATCAACTGCATTCTGCATGCTGCTGTCATGTGCGGCAGTCCTGTGTTTTTACAGGGTGATGCTTTTGGACGTTGCAATGAAACTTATACATCGGGGAAACTGGGTGTATTTTCTGTCTCCAAAGAGGAATGATCCGTTTTGGGGGGGGATCGGAAGTGCAATGACCGGAGCCATTTTTTGCGGTATTCCTTAGGAGTATAGCCCCGGATCTCCTTGAATTTCCGGATGAAATAGCTGAAATTGTCAAAGCCGACTTCAAGCGCAATCTCAATCACGGGCATGTCAGTGGTCTTCAGCAGGATACATGCCTGATCAATCCGGTAATGGTTGACATACTGCACGAAGCTGATCAGGAATGTTTTTGTAAAGAAGGAACTGAAATACTTCGGTGACATATGCATGATGCCGGCCGCCTGCTCCAGAGTAATATGCTCCTGATAATGCTGTGCTACATATTCCATCAGTTCCTTGACACGGATGGCTGACTGAGAATGATTCAGGGACTTGCGCGAAGCCATCGGGATAAATAACTGGTTGGAAGCCAGTACCAGGATAATTTTGTATAACAGGATCTTCGTCATCAGGCGGTAATTATCCGGCTGCATGATATAGATCTGACGCAGAGAGAGGAATTCCTTTTTCAGCTGACTGTGGCACGGGTGGTCAGGGTGGAGATACAGAGGAAATCCCATATCTGTCTTCAGCGGATTGAGGATTGCATTCTGTACATAATCAGTATCCCGGAAATCGAGCCAGTCCATGGCGAATACAAAAGAGAAGTACTGTGTGTCCTTTTTTTCGAGTACAAGCTGATGCATCTGGCCGGGATTGATGAAAAAGATATCCTCTGCCTTACCGGTGTAGGTGTTCCCATCTACCATAAGCACAACCTCGCCCCGTTCCACAAAGATAAATTCCGTCTGCTCGTGCCAGTGATACGTTACGAGAAAACTTTCTTCGCCAGAACGTGCAGAATAGCATTCAAATGGAAAGTAGTTTGTTCCGTGGTTTTTCTTTTCCTCAAGGCTGGTTTGATTTACGTAAGTAGTTTGGTAAAACGAGTTTGTTTCATGGACTTTCTTTTCTTCCGCATCGTGCTGCATTGGATCACAACCTTTCTGTTTTCGGTGACAGTTCAGACGTGCTTAGAGCAAAAAAGATAGATGAACTGCATGATTGAATGGCGCCGTTTTGTTTCACTTGAGGTAGTTCTGCAGGCTGGAAATCATTGAGAATCTGAAAATTGTGTTATTCTTTCTAGAATTTCAACAAGAAAATTCAGAAACAGTCTGGTATTATACTTTTCAGAACATCATGCACAGGAGATGAAGCAAACGGGAAAACGAACAGCATAATTTACCAAAAAAGTATGAAAATAAAGAGCCTGCAAGGTCAAAATGTCAACAAAAGTTTCCTAGAAACTGTCGTTTTGTATTGTCGGTTGTGGATTTTTACATACAACAAAACGACTGCGGCCGCCGGTGTGAATTTTGTGTAACGGACAAAATGGCAAAACCGCATGTGGAAATGGTGATGTACTGTACGTGTCATATCGTGGCAACTTTCCTGTGTTTACTTCTGTACATGATTATACACAATAAAACTTTATATTTCAATCCAAGGAGGAGAACAACATGAAAAAAAGAGTTTCTTTCGCAATGGCTGCAACAATGGCTCTGTCCATGGCAGCAACTGGATCCATGACAGTTATGGCTGACGATGTATCCATCACCATCTTCAACTCTAAGATGGAAATCCAGAGCCAGATGGAAGAGAAGGCTGCTGAGTATTCAGAGCAGACTGGTGTGAACGTTGAGGTTTACTACTCCAGCGATACAGTAGCAGCTCACATGGCAACCAGATATGCATCAGAAGACCCGTATACACTGGCAATGGTAGATGCAAAGGACGTTTATTCTCTGGCAGCAGAGCATGCGGTAGACCTCAGCGATCAGGACTGGGTAAAGGATACCAATTATGCGATCAGCATCGGCGATGTTGTTTACGGTTTCCCGGTATGTATCGAGGCGCGCGGCGTGATCTACAATGCAAATGCAATCGAAGCTATCACAGGTGAAGAATTTGTTCCGGAAAATTACAAGACTCTGGATGCTTTTAAAGAGCTTCTGGAAACTCTCGTAGCAGGTGGGATGGAATCACCGGTTGGTATCATGAAAGAGGACTGGTCATTGGCCGGACATTATCTGACAGAGGTTTATGAGGAACAGCCTGATGTAGAGGCATTCATCACATCTCTCCACGAAGGGACAGCAGACCTGATCAACAATGAGAAATTCAATGCCAAGATGGATACGTTCGATGTTTTGATGGCTAACAACTATGCAAAAGATTCTGCAATCGCAGCAGAGCGTGAAGTAACAGAGCAGAAGCTGGCTGAAGGCGAGATCGCATTCATGTTCGGCGGAAACTGGGACTGGGCAGTAATCAACGCTTATGACTACACAGACAAGATGGGTATGATGCCGGTTCCGCAGAATACAGAAGACGGCACCAATGAGAAGCTTGTGGGAGGCGGTTCCAAGTATTTCTTCATCGACTCTTCCGACAATACATCTGATGAGCAGCGTCAGGCAGCTAAGGATTTCCTGAACTGGCTGGTATATGATGAAGCAGGTCAGTCCTTCCTGGTAAATGACTGTGCACTCGTTCCGGCTTACTCCAACATCGCTCTGGAAGTAGCAGACCCGCTCGGCGCTTCTGTTAAGAGCTATGCAGATGCAGGCGCCCTGATCGACAACTACAACTATCTGCCGGATGACCATTACTCACTCTGCGGAGCTTCCTTCCAGAAGTATCTGGCAGGTCAGTCTGACCGTGCAGGATTTGCTGCTGAGATCGAGAATTACTGGAAGTCAACGACTCCGGTTGAGCACTAAGCACTCTGTAACTGTAAAGAGATTGAACAGTTATATATGATCAAAGGTGCCGATGGCTGATCGGCGCCTGATGATTCCTGTTGACAGCCATATGCTTTGCGGGCAAGTCAGGGCTATGGCTGTTTTTGTACCCTGTCGGCATTATCCTGACAGAGTATCCCTGCAAAAAAGAGGAGGATAGAGAAGTCATGAAAAAAAATACCATGTCATATAAGGTAAAGCAATATGCCATGTTTGCCGGACCAGCGACCGTACTGTTCTGCGCAGTCGTGATTCTTCCGTTTATCTATGGTTTGTATCTGACCTTCACAAGCTGGGATGGAATTTCAAAGTCTAAACCATTCGTAGGTCTGGCGAACTACATCGCTGCATTCCAGGATACTGCTTACTGGCAGGCACTCGGAAGAACATTGATTTATTCCGTAATCGCAGTTGTATTTGTGAATATTGTCGCATTTTTCCTGGCATATCTGGTAACGAGCGGAATCAAGGGACAGAATTTCTTCCGTGCCGGATTCTTCATTCCGAACCTGATTGGCGGTATCGTACTTGGTTATGTATGGAAATTCGTTTTTAACCGTGCTTTTGTAGCACTCGGACAGTCTCTTTCCATCGGAGCACTTTCCACATCCTGGCTGGCAACGACAAACGGTGCTATGCTTTGTTTGATTATTGTTTCAGTATGGCAGTATGCCGGATACATGATGCTGATCTATGTAGCAGGTTTCATGAGCGTTTCCAAGAGCCTGATGGAAGCTGCACAGATCGACGGATGTACTAAGGGGCAGGCTACAATCAACGTAACTATTCCTCTGATGAGATCATCTTTCGTACAGTGTCTGTTCCTGACAATCACACGCTGCTTCATGGTTTACGATGTGAACCTGTCCTTGACAAAGGGTGAACCGTTCAATACATCTGTAATGGCAGCTATGCACGTTTACAACCAGGCGTTTACATATAAGAATTACGGTACTGGTCAGGCCGAAGCACTGATTCTGTTCCTTGTATGTGCAATCGTAGGTGTAACTCAGGTTTATATTGGTAAGAAAGGGGAGGTGGCAGCATAATGGATGCAAATGCAAAGGCTGCGCAGAAAAAGAAGGTTTCTCATGCGCTCATGATGATTGTACTTATTGTTCTTTTCCTTGCGTTTATTTTCCCGTTCCTGCTGGTAGTTATCAATGTATTTAAGACAAAAGGAGATATTACTTCCAACCCGTTGTCACTGATCGGTTCACACGGATTTACGCTGGAAAACTTCCCGAATGCTATGAAGAAGATGAATTTCTGGGTAGTATTCAAGAATTCACTGATTATTACAGTTACTTCCACGGTGCTTACACTGCTGGTATCTTCCATGGCTGCGTTCGTAATCGTACGTAATAAATGGAAAGCATGTGCACTGCTGTTCTCCGGAATGGTTGCTTCCATGGTTATTCCGTTCCAGGTATTGATGATCCCGCTGGTATCTCTCTATGGTGGTATCTTCGGTGTTCTGAACAGCCGCATTACTCTGATTCTGATGCACGTTGGATTCTCAGTATCCATGGCAACCTTCATGTTCCACGGAGCAATTCATACGAATATTCCGCTGGAGCTGGAAGAAGCAGCACTGATTGACGGATGTACGAGATGGCAGACCTATTGGAAGGTTGTATTCCCGCTGCTGAAGCCGACGATTGCTACGGTGGCAATCATTGATGCGATGGCATTCTGGAACGACTACCTGCTTCCGAGCCTTGTTCTTGGACGTAAGGAACTGTACACGATTCCGATCGCTACACAGGCATTCTACGGAACGTATTCCAGTGATATGGGTCTTATCATGGCGGCTCTGCTGCTGGCAATGCTGCCGATTCTGATTCTGTATCTGTTCTTACAGAAGTATATTGTTGAAGGTGTTACATCAGGTGCCGTAAAGGGCTGATGGAATTGTCGACACAGCGGGAAATGTTTATTGCGTTCCCGCTGTGTTTTATTATATAATTTTATCGACGATTCAGCTGCAGGCAAGAACTGCTTCGGCGCAGGACTGCGGCCCGCATAGTTATGGATCAGAAAAATCAATAGTTGGGAGCAGATTATATGGAGCGTACAATAAGGGTGACATCTGCTTATCTGGGGTTTCCGGTAAAGGCAGAACAGAAGAAAGAGCTTATTGAGATTTTTGAAGAAAATGAGAAGCAGTATGAGCTGCAGATACCAGTCGGTGAAGCGGATGATGACGGTACCTGTGATTACTACGCATATCTGAAAGTGAGCGATTTTACGGGAAAGACGCTGACACTGAAGGGGAAGCTGGGGAACCGCTTTTTTGAAAATATAGTACAGACGGATCAACCGGAATGGCCTCCGATCGCCAAGCCGCTGATTCATTTCGCCGCAGACAGAGGATGGCTGAATGATCCTAATGGACTTGTATATCATGATGGAGTCTATCATTTATACTTTCAGTATAACCAGTTCGATACGCAGTGGGACAATATGTCATGGGGACATGCAGTGAGTACGGATCTTCTGAACTTCCGTCAGATGGATACCGTTCTCTATCCGGATGAGCATGGGAGTATGTATTCCGGATGCGGACTGGTCAATGAACGGGGGCTGCTCGGTCTTCCTGAGGACGCACTGGTATTTTTCTATACGGCTGCGGGCGGAATCAATCCTTGGAGTAAGGGAAAGATGTTTACACAGAGAATTGCGGTCAGCACGGATGGAGGCAGGACGCTGAAGAAGCTTCCGCAGGAAGCGGTGGGTGTGATTGAAGAGGATTCCAGAGATCCGCAGGTATTCTGGCATGAACAGTCGAAGAGTTATATTATGATGCTCTGGCTGAAGGATGGTGAGATCGGAATTCTGCGTTCGTCTGATCTGCAGAACTGGGAGCTGGCGAGCAGGGTGATTCTGCCGGGAGCTTTTGAATGTCCGAACCTGTTCTGCCTCCAGAATGACGGGCAGGAACAGTGGGTTCTGCTGATTGCAGACGGTTCTTATTATCTGGGACAATTTGACGGATACAGTTTCGAGACGGATGGAGTGAAGAATATGGCATATCTGAGCAGTATTCCTTATGCTGCGCAGGTTTATAACGGTGTGAAGGACAGAGTAGTACTCGTACCATGGCTTCATATGAAAAATGAGGGCAAGCTTTATACTGGAATGATGGGATTGCCGCGGGAGCTGGCACTGACCGGGCAGGGAAGCGAGGCACGTCTGCAGATGCTGCCTGTAAGAGAGTATGAGATTTCGAAAAGGGAATTAAATTCATTTGAAACACATGGAGAGGAGATTTCATTTGAAATCAGGGAAGAAGCTGTGACAGAGCTTTGTCTTCAGATGCAGGATATTTCGGAGACTATGGTTGAATTTTTCGGGGAGAAGCTTGTGATCCGGAAAGATGAGGTGATCTTCGGAGAAGAAAAAACTGCTCTGCCGGAGTCACTTACAGAGGTGCGTATTTTGATCGACCGGCAGATCGTGGAGATTATTGGGAATCAGGGCACGCTGAATATGTACTATGAGACCGGTTCGGATGAGTTGACTGGTACGATTACAGTGAAGGGATGCCATGGTAAGGGAACATGTTGGCTTAAAGGAGGAATTGGCTATGTCGATTATCATTGATCAGAAGGAAAAGCTGTTTACGATCCATACTGCTCAAAGTACTTACCAGATGACGGTTGGAAAATTCGGACATCTGATTCATCTTTATTATGGTAAGAAAACGGAAGGGGATATGCGTTATCTCCTGACTTATGGTGACCGCGGATTCTCCGGGAACCCTTATGAAGCGGAAAGAGACAGAACGTATTCGCTGGATGCCCTGCCTCAGGAGTATCCTTGTTATGGCACCGGGGATTACCGCAATGTGGCTCTTCATGTAAAAAATCCGGATGGAACTTACAGCTGTGATCTGCGGTATCAGTCTGCGCGTGTGGTGGAAGGAAAGTACAGTCTCCCGGGTCTTCCGGCGGTTCATACGGAGGCGGGAGCAGAGACTCTGGAGGTAGTGCTTGCAGACAGACAGAGCGGTCTGGAAGTGACACTGCTTTATGGAGTGCTGGCTGACAGTGATGTGATCACACGGGCGGCCAGAATCAGGAATACCGGAAGTGAAACACCTTATCTGGAAAAGGCGGCAAGCTGCTGTCTGGATTTCCTGTATGGAGCATATGATCTGATTCATTTCCACGGCAGGCATGGTATGGAGCGGCAGTTTGAGCGCAGCAGCCTGCTTCATGCGGATCAGGTTTTACAGAGCCGGAGAGGAGTATCGAGCCATCAGCAGAATCCATTTTTCATTCTGGCAGATCACAGGACGGGGGAGGAAAGCGGAGAATGCTATGGATTCTCCCTGCTGTACAGCGGAGGCTTCAAGGCGGAAGCGGCTGTTGACCAGTATCAGCAGACCAGAGCAGTTATGGGACTTTCAGATGAATTCTTCTCCTGGCCTCTGCAGCAGGGAGAAATATTCCATACACCGGAGGCAGTAGTCTGCTACAGTGCAAGGGGATTTTCAGAGCTTTCCTTCCAGTATCATCAGTTGATCCGGTATCATGTGTGCCGTGGAGAATGGCAGACGAAACGCCGCCCGATTTTGATTAACAGCTGGGAGGCAGCATATTTTGATTTTGACGGAGAGAAGATAGTTGAAATAGCGAGACAGGCTTCGGAGCTTGGTGTGGAGATGCTGGTGCTGGATGACGGATGGTTTGGCAAAAGAGACGATGATTTTGCCGGATTGGGTGACTGGGCGGCAAATGAGAAGAAGCTTGGATGTACGCTTGGAGAGATCGGGACACGGATCAATGCACTTGGCCTGAAGTTCGGACTCTGGATTGAGCCGGAGATGGTGTCCGAGGACAGTGACCTTTACCGGAAGCATCCGGACTGGGCGTTTGTGATTCCGGGAAGAAAGCCTGTGCGCGGCAGATACCAGCTTGTGCTGGATTTTTCCAGAAAAGAAGTGGTTGACTGCATTTTTGAACAGGTCGCTGCGGCGATTGAACAGGCAAATGTGGAATATATCAAGATGGATATGAACAGGCATCTGTCAGATATTTATTCCCATACGGCAGTTTTCCAGAATCAGGGAGTGATTCTCCATAAGTATGTGCTCGGTGTCTATGATTTCCTGGAGCGTTTGCTGCAGAAATTCCCGAAGCTTCTGATCGAAGGATGCGCCGGAGGCGGGGGAAGGTTTGATGCGGGAATGCTGTATTATACGCCGCAGATCTGGTGCAGCGATAATTCGGATGCAGTGGAACGGATCCGTATCCAGTACGGAACGTCGTTTGGATATCCGATCGCTACGGTTGGTTCCCATGTTTCCGCGGTTCCGAATCACCAGACAGGCAGAAGTACAAATATTGTGACGCGCGGTGTGGTTGCAATGGCAGGCAGCTTCGGATATGAGTTGGACCTGAAGCTGATTACGCCGGAGGAGAAAGCTATCGTAAGACAGCAGATTCAGGATTATAAGAAGTACTTTGACCTGATTCAGAATGGACGCTACTGGCGTTTGACCAGTCCGTTTGAGGATGAGGACTATGCGGCATGGGAGTTTACGGCGCAGGATGGTTCGGAAGTACTTTTGAATGTGGTGACGCTGGCAGCTCATTTCAACGGGCCTTCTCTGTATGTCAGACTGAGAGGTCTGGAGGAAGATGCCGTTTACCGTATGGAAGAGACGGGAGCGGAGTATCCGGGAAGTGCGCTGATGTATGCCGGTGTCCCGATTCCAAAGATGACGGATGATTATCAGGCATGGCAGGTACATTTTGTGAGAAAATAAACAGAACGGATTTCATATAGAACAGTGAAACAAATGGTATGTCCGGATTCAGATGGAATGCCGGATTACAAAAACAGATGAAACACAGGAGGTTACGGTATGGCACAGCTACATTGCAACTTTTTCTCGTATTCGCTGGGATATGGGGTGGATTTTACACTGCTGCTTCCAAGCTTCAGCCCATGCGACATGGATCGGAAGGATGGAAGAACACATGCGATTCCGGGAAAATACCCGATTTTGTATTTACTGCATGGTCATGGGAATGACTATATGTCATGGAATCGTTTTACGTGTATAGAGAGGTATGCGGAGGAGAGGAGAATCGCAGTTGTGACATTCTCCGTGGGCAATAAGGGATATATGAATGCCGCTTACGGCGAAAATTATTATGATTTCGTGGAGAAGGAGCTGCCGGAATTCCTGAAAGCGAATTTCCCGATTTCGGACCGCCCGGAAGATACTTATATTGCAGGGGCATCCATGGGAGGCTACGGTGCTCTCGCTCATGCATTCGGGCATCCGGAGTCGTACCGGGCAGTTGGTGCTTTTTCTCCGGCTACCGCGTGGCGTCATGATCCTTCCTACAATGAGGCAACGGTGGACAGACTGGGACATGAAATGCCGGAGATGATGGATCTGTATGAGACGCTGGATCAGGATCTGAAGGACGGGAAAAAGCTGCCGGATATTTTCTGCTGTATGGGAGAAAGAGATTTCCTGCTGGAAAGTGGGGAGCGCTTCCGTCAGTATCTGGAGGAAAAACAGGTAGCACACCGCTATGACCTCCTGCCGGAGTACGAACATGAGTGGGCAATCTGGGAAAAGGAGCTGCCGGAATTTCTGGACTGGCTGCCGAGGACAGACCTTTATGCAGGTATGGAGAAGCATAAAATGTAGATGATAATATTTTTTGCATCATTGGAAAAAATATGTTATAGTATGCGGGTGGCAGAGTTGTATTTATATAGAAAGAAGGAATAGCATGACAAAGGTAGATATTATTTCCGGTTTCCTTGGAGCCGGTAAGACTACTCTGATTAAGAAACTGATCCAGGATGTGTTTGCAGGACAGAAGGTAGTACTGATTGAGAATGAATTCGGGGAAATCGGTATTGACGGTGGTTTTCTGAAGGATGCAGGGATTAATATTACAGAGATGAATTCCGGGTGCATCTGCTGTTCTCTAGTAGGTGATTTTGGAAAAGCCCTGAAGGAAGTTACGGAGCGCTTTGCACCGGATCATATTATTATTGAGCCGTCAGGTGTCGGCAAGCTGTCGGATGTCAGAAAGGCAGTTGAAGGTGCTGCTGAGGATGCGGGCCTTGTGCTGAATGGTCTGGTGACTGTGGCAGATGCTTCCAAGGTAAAAATGTATATGAAGAATTTCGGGGAATTCTATAATAACCAGATAGAATTTGCCGGTACGATTATTCTGAGCAGAACACAGAAAATGAAGGAAGACAAACTTCTGGCGGCTGTTGCACTGATTCAGGAAAAGAACCCGAAGGCGACTGTGATCACGACTCCGTGGGATGAACTGACCGGGGCGCAGATTATGCAGGCGATCGAAAAGACACGTTCTCTGGCAGATGAGCTGATGGCGGAGGCTGCTCAGGAGGATGAAGTGTGTCCGGTATGCGGCGGACATCACCATGACGATGAGTGCCATGAGCATCATCACGATCATGACGACGAGTGTCACGGACAT
>JAUNGL010000084.1 GCA_030524665.1 Lachnospiraceae bacterium
TCTTATTTGTGCTGCAAGGCTTTAGCCGCGGCGGCATGGTCTGAAACACGAAGATGACTTCCATTTTATTTTTTTAGTATAGACGAACCGCCACGACTGATCATCAGATTCAATATCGTCACATCGGTCGGCTTCATTCCGACTCGTCCCACGTATCCCATGTCTTTGATTGTTTCCTCCACATTTTCCCTGACGAGCCCTTCTCCCGGCTGGAAGCAGTGGTTGGTACTTTCCAGCGTATAGGCCAGGATTGCGGCGTCTACGGCCGATGCAATCTTGGCCGCGCAGGACGATTTGGCTCCGTCGCAGACCACGCCTCCCATATTGGCAATCGTGTTCGTGATCGTCCGTGAAACAGCCTCATAGTCTCCGCCATGCAGCCAGGTAATCGCTGCCCCGGCCCCGCATGCGGCACTGACGGCACCGCAGTAGGCAGACAGACTCCCGATGTATTTTTTCTGATGGATCGCCACCAGATTGCTGACCACCAGTGCGCGGTACATCCTTTCCTCGGAAACCTTCAGTTCTCCTGCAAATTCAATCACGGGAAGGGAGCATGTCATCCCCTGATTTCCGCTTCCGGAATTGATAATGACCGGCATGGAACATCCATTCATTCTTGCATCGGAACCAGCCGCAGCCTTTGCCCTCGCCCGGATCTTGATGTCATCTCCGTAGGCATTCAGCAGGGTTCTGCCCACCTCTGCCCCGTAGTGATTTTTCAGTCCCTCCTCAGAGATCGCTGTATTCATCTTTACCTGCCTGCCGATTACTTCACGGATGTCTTCCATCCGGACCGCTTCTGCAAAGGTAAGGATATCTGCCACATTCAGGAGACCCCTCAAATCATTTTTCCCTGTATCCGTATTTTTCTTTTTTTCCTCCTGCGCAAACAGTACCTGACCGTCCCGTTCGATCCGCACAATCCCTGTATGCTTCTCCGATACCGTCACACTGGAAGAATGCCCTTCCCCGGTCAGTTCTACCCGGATATACAGATTCGATACTCCTTCCTGCAAATGGCAGGTACAGAAATCCTGTGCCAGCAGCTCCCTGGCCTTCTCCCGGTCAGCATCGCTGACACTTTCAAGCACCTCCAGCTCTTTTCCGGCATCGCCGCCCACCACACCTAGTATGGCAGCAGCCTCAATTCCATGCATTCCACCTGAATTCGGAACAGTTACACTCTTTACGTTTTTTATGATATTGCCGCTGCAGTAGACGTCCATATGCTCGGGCTCTACGCCCAATATCCCGCGTGCCTTCGCCGCTGCAAATGCCAGCGCAATCGGTTCTGTACATCCCAGAGCAGGCACAAGCTCTTCCTTCAGAATTTCCAGATAACTCTGGTAAATTTTTTCATCCATTGCGTTCATGCTCCTTTTTCGAAGTATCTCACCTATGATAATTCAGCCGCAGAAATCCCTCTTACGGCAGCATCTTCCCTGCAGACAGATAAATTTCATACCACTCTTCTCTTGTCAGGCACACATCTGAGGCTTTGGCGATATCCTGAAGTCTCTTCAGACTGGTACTTCCGACGATTGCCTGTATTCCGGCCGGATGTCTCAGGATCCATGCGATTGCGATTGCATTGGCTGTTACCCCGTATTTTTCTGCCAGACGGTCCAGTACCTGATTCAGCTTCGGGAATTTTTCACTGCCGATGAACACACCCTCAAACATGCCGTACTGGAACGGAGACCACGCCTGAAGCTGGATCTTTTTCAGCCGGCAGTATTCAATAACACTTCCGTCGCGATTACAGCCTGCGTCGCTCTGGATATTCACATTCAGTCCCGCATCAATTGCCGGGCAGTGTGCTGCGCTGAACTGGATCTGATTGACGCGTACCTTACCTCCGCAGTAACTGTTGAGCAGCTCAATCTGCATCGGATTGTGGTTGCTGACACCGAAACATCTTACCTTGCCTGACGCAGACAGTGTCTCGAATGCTTCTGCCACTTCCTCCGGCTCCATCAGGGCATCCGGACGATGCAGGAGCAGGATGTCGATATAATCTGTCTGCAGACGTTTCAGACTGCCATCGACAGATTCCAGAATATAATCCTTTGAAAAGTCATAGCAGCAGCCGGGACGAATCGCACACTTCGTCTGAATGACCATATCCTCCCGCCGTTCTCTCGGAATGGCTCTTCCAAACACTGCCTCTGCTTCGCCGCCCGCGTAAATATCCGCATGGTCAAAAAAGTTAATCCCCAGTTCCATGACGCCTTCGGCCAGCTCCCGTACCTCTTTTTCTCCCGGCAGCCCGGTCAGGCGCATACAGCCCAGCCCGATTCTGGAAACCTCCTGAAATTCATTGCTTATTCTTGTTTTCTTCATGATTCTTTCCTCCAATCCATTTATCGATCTTCATCAATGCATTTATATAAATATAAACAGCCTGTTTCAGGTTTTCAATTGATTCTGCTTCATCTGCGCAGTGGCAATTTCCATGCCCAGCAGGCAGACCCGGTATACTGAAATCACGCTCCGTCCCCGGACCGAACGCAACCGTGTTCGGAATATGGCGTGCATATGTACCGCCGCCCATTACAAACGGTTCTCCAGACTGTCCTGTCACCTCACTCCATGCATCCATAAGCACCTGCACAAATGGATGCTTCCTGTCTATATAGTACGGCGGACTGTCCCGGAACTCCTGCATACAAAAACCTGCTTCCTCTGCCTTTTTCTGCAGGCCCGGCAGAAAGTCTTCTGTCTTCTTTGTGACGGGATAACGGATATCCAGTTCAAGTCTGATCCGGTCTTCCTGCATGGAGACAACTCCTGCATTACATGTCAGCTTTCCTGATATCTCGTCCTCACACGCAATCCCGGCCTTTTCCCCGTATCCGTCCGCACTTACTTCCTCCAGAAAACGCAGGGTTCTGTACAATCTATCCCGCTCCGTATACCCTGAAGATTCCGCAGCTTTCATCTCTGGCTCTGACCACTTCAGCTGACCATCCGCCACCGGTTCTACAGACTCCGGCTCTTCTTTTTCCTGTGCTGCTGTACCGGCCTCATCCGGAAACATGTGCTCCCAAATCTTCCTGCAAAGGACATGCACTGCATTTACAGTCCCTTCCGGGAATGCCGCATGGCCTCCGACTCCCTCTGCCTCCAGAGTGATCCATTTCCCGCCTGACAGAAGTTTCGCAGATGCTGACGACGGAACACTGTTGCAGACAGTTCCTCCCTGTATCTGCCAGAGCTGTCCTGTCTCCTTCTCTGTCTCAAATGTGATCCGGCAGCCTCCCTTTTCCCCGCAGCATACAGGGAAACCGCAGTCTGCTACGAATGAATACTCCGGTGGCCTGCGATTCTGCAGATACCAGGCGATATCCTGCATCCCGCACTCTTCCTGACATCCCAGAATCTGTCTGACTCTGATATGCTTCAGCAGATTTTTTTCGTTGCAATACCAGATCGCATAGAGCACTGCGATGGCAGGTCCTTTGTTATCCTGAACTCCTCTTCCAATCAGATAACCGTTCTTCTGCGTACATGCAAAGGGCGGATACAGCCATCCTTCTCCCGCAGGTACAACGTCCAGATGATTCCAGATACCGATCTCCGTCCCGCCGTTTCCGGAGCTTATGGAGACACAGTGACCTTCGTGGTCTTCGGTCTTCAACCCTTTTTGTTCTGCCAGCACGATCATCTGTTCCAGCGCTCTCCGGCATCCATCCCCGTACGGTGCAGGCGCTGCCGTTCTTTTTCCATTTTCCCGGGCCACCGGCTTATCTTCCGCAACACTTTCAATCTCCACCAGCGCAGCAATATCCCTGATCAGCCCGTTTTCCCTCTCTTCCAGCCACTCTTTCAGATTATTCTTCATATTCCTTCCTGCCCTTTAAATAGCTTCCGTATTTCTTAGGTGTCATTCCAGTCTCCTGTTTAAAAATCCGGATAAACTGCGAGGTATCATTATATCCGACCATCGTGGACACCTCTGTCACAGAATATCTGCCCTTTTCCAGAAGCTCCTTCGCACGCCCGATTCTGATCTGTCTCAGGTATGCAGAAAAGCTGATCCCTCGCTTTTCGACAAACAGATGGCTCAGATAATTCTGATTCATAAACAGTACCTTTTCTGCAATCTCCTTAATGGTAACATCCTCACTGTAATGCTCCCTGGCATATTTCATCAGGAATGACACAATTTTCCGGTTGTCTGCCGTCGGATCCGAATTTTTCATCCTGCTGGCACTCTCTGCGAGCTGGCTCAGATACTCACACATCTCTTCCAATGAATCAAACCGGAGGATACCGGCAGATGTTTTCTTCAGAAGCTCCTTCTCCGAGCCACCGGTCCCCATCTCCTGATAGAAAACCAGCAATATCCGGGAATACAACAGTTCCAGACACTCCATCCGCACGATACCAAGCTCCCGGACTCCGTCAAAAATGTCTGCAAGGACTGCCGCCGCCTTCTTTCCATTTCCTTCATGCAGAAAGCTGCGCATTGCTTCTTCCTTTTGCTTGGACAGATAATAGTCATGGAATTTTTCCTTTTCAAGCTTTTCTGCCAAAAAGGTACTGTCCTTCTGATATATTTTATATTTCAGACATTCCAAAGCTTCGCGGTATGCTTCCCCTACACTGCCTGCATCAGTGCAGACTCTGCTGATTCCAAGGTTTGCAGTATATCCGTTCTGCTCCATCGCATTTCTGAGACGTCTCCAGAGAAAGACATTATCCTCGCGAAAGACGGTTACCAATATCCACAATCCATTTTCTGATTCCAGAAACCGTGACTGGAGCCAGAATGTACTTCCGCAGATCCGTTCTATCTCCTTCAGAAACTCATCGCGCTCCGGGCGGCCATTCCGGAAGCTTATAACTGTGATCTGCCAGCTGCGGAATATTCTTCCGAACACATTTTCCCCGACAAAGTTGGAATACTTCTCATCACGGATACAATTTCGGATGAACTGGGTCACAATATCTGTTCCTGTCATCAGTGCATCCTTTTCCTCATTTCGTTTCCGCTGCAGAAATTTATTCAGACAATTTTCCAGAGCAGTATCATCCACTGGCTTAAGCAGATAATCAGAAGCACCATTGGAGAGTGCACTCCTCGCATACTCAAAATCAGAATACGCACTCAGGATGATCACCTTCGTCTTTTCATCCGTCTGCCTGATCCGGGCCAGAAGCTGCAGGCCATCCATTCTCGGCATCCGGATATCTGTAATCACAAGTTCCGGATGATGCTTCCGATACAGTTTCTCCCCTTCCTCCCCATTGGATGCCAGAAGAATCCGGAACAGGTGGTCCGTATCGTATTTTTCGATCTGCCAGACCAGAGATTCTCTCGCATAGAGTTCATCCTCTACTACCAGTATTTTCACCATCCATCCTCTCCTTCCGGAATCCGGATTCTTCACCGGAACAGCCATACACGAAATACATTATGTTATCCTTTTACAGAACCTGCCGTCAGACCTTTGATAATATATTTCTGACCCATACAGTATATAATCAACATCGGCAGCATTGCAAGCAGATACGCAGTAAATGCCATCGTATAATTAAACGAATATTCTGTCTTAAAATTATACTGGAACAACGGCAGTGTCCAGATATCCTGCGTCCTGTTCAGAATCAGCAGCGGAAGCATGAAATCGTTCCAGATCCAGAGTGCATCCATAATGAGCAGCGTCGATATCATCGGCTTGACCAGAGGCAGTACAATTTTTGTATACGTCTGAAACACACTGCAGCCGTCGATCTGCGCCGATTCCTCAATCTCATACGGAAGTCCCCGGATATAATTTACAAACAGGAACACTCCCTGTGTCAGGCTGAACGCCGCATACAGAATGATCAGCCCCTCATGATTGAGCATATTCAGCTTCGACATCATCTTTGTCACCGGAAGCAGGATGACCTGTGACGGAATAAAAAGCCCCATCAGCAGATAGTAATAAATCCCTTTATAATATGGGCGCTCAAAGTTTCTTGCAATGGCATAAGAGACCGAAGGCACCAGAATCAGAATCAGAATCAGCGAAATAACTGTTATTTTAAAAGAATTTTTCAGGAAAATCCAATAGTTACTATTCGTAAACAATTCCTTATAATTATCCAGATTCAGTCCGGACGGAAGCGCAAAGAAATTTCTTCCTGCCTCTTCCAGTGACTTGAAGGAATTGATCAGAACCAGATAGAGCGGAAACAAAATCAATACCAGACCGCCAAATAACACAGCATTTCTCAGTATCCTCCATCCAAGCTCAGCTTTTCCCTGTTTCATCCATTGACACCTCCCTTACTGGTGAGCTTCAGCTGCGTAATTGAGAATATTGCGACAATGACAAACAGAATACATGCCTCCGCATTTGCCACAGAGAATCTCATATTTTTAAACGCATCATTGTAAATCAGTATACCGATCACCTCGGTAGAACGGACCGGGCCGCCTCCTGTAAGTGCATACGGGAAATCAAATGAAGTAAAGCCCTGTTTAATCACCAACACCAGATTTACCGTTACCGTAGGCAGCAGACACGGCATCGTAATATAGCGGAACCGCTGGAACGCTGTCGCTCCGTCCATCTTCGCCGATTCGTAAAGCTCATCCGGAATCTGCTGAAGTCCCGCAATAAAGATAACGGTCGGCATCGCAACTGCCTGCCAGATCTGCACAAACACAACCGCCGGAAGTGCTGTCTTTCCTGTCATCAGCAGGCTCTGTGACAGCCAGTCAATTCCAAGTGTCTGACCAATCACCGGAATCACCCGATAATACAACTGATCCCAAATCAGCGCAATCGTCACACCGCCTATCATAGCGGGCACGAAAAAAATGGATTTCATCAATGTCTTGAAAATTCGAAGTGAGTTAAGTGATATCGCGAGCACAAGCGATGTCACGATTACACCAATCACCAGCATAAGGCTGTAGCATACGGTCGTCTTCATTGAATTCCAGAAATTGGGATTCCGAAGCAGCAGCAGATAATTTTTGAATCCGACAAAGTTCATCTGCTGTGAAAGGCCGTCCCAGTCAGTAAAGCTGTAACGGACTCCATTGACCACGGATACTACATAAAAAAAGGTATAGAGCAGAACCGGAATAATTGTAAACAAAAAATACGTCTTTTTCCCGAATATTTTCTGCTTTTTGTTATTTTTCATTCTTCCATCCTTTCCCGGAAGTTAGCAAAAGGCGGCAGAGTTCCACCGCCGCCTTGCCTTCCGTCCTATTCTGCTGAAGTGATTGCAATCGAAGCATCCATATTCTTCAGGACACCTTCTACATCCTGATCAGCCCAGAAGCCCTGTACTACATTGTAGAGATCTGTGATTACATTATTGCTGATCGTGGAAGCCATCCAGTCATGTGTCTGTCCTGCGGAAATAATATCCGTCATCGGAGCGATTCCCGTATCATCGTTTACCACACCATTTATCGCAGACGGTGCACCGTCATAGTCGCAGAAAATCTGTGCGTTTTCTGTCTCTGCCAGATATGCAAGGAACCTGTACGCAGCTTCTTTTTCTTCATCGCTTGCTTTTGCAGATACACAAATCGCAGCATCGATTCCGGAAAGAACCTTCGTAGCTTCCTGAGTATCGTTCGGAAGCGGGAATACACCGAGCTTCAGATCCGGATTGATAGACTGGATCGTTCCTCTTGCATAAGAGCCTGTGATGCACATCGCATACTGTCCATTCACAAAGTTCTCATAACATGCAGTATCAGAAAGAGCAAGAGCATCTGCATTTGAATATGAAAGCAAGGTCTTCATCTTGTTGAATACTTCTGTAAATTCTTCATTGCCTTCCAGCTTGGTCTCCCCGGCCACTGCCTGCTCAATCAGCTCCACACCGTTCGGAGCCCATGCAACTGTTGTGCACTGGAAGGTGTGTCCCACACGTCCCGGATCCTTGCCATGAAGTCCCATTGGCGTGATTCCTGCTTCCTGAAGTACCTCACATACATTCACAAACTCTTCCCAGGTTGTCGGGATTTCCAGACCGTTATCCTCAAACATCTGCTGATTGTAATAAACACCCAGATAGTTACGACTGTACGGAAGTGCATAATATCCGCCGTCCTCCTGCTTCGTCATTTCCAGAGACGGCTCATTTACATTTGACAGAAATTCCTGATCGGAAAGATCCTGTACATAACCGTTTGCTACTTTCTGCTTGAACTGTGTCTGTGTCGGATAATCAGAGAAGATCACCGGTATATCACCGGAAGAAATTCTGGACGTCAGCACAGTACCTGCATCCGGGACTGTATTCATTTCAATTACAATATCCAGATTCTCCTCATTGAACTTGTCAATAATTGCCTGATAGCCTTTCTGCGGGCCTTCCTCGCCCTTCTGCTGGAAAAACTCGATCGTGAGCGGCTCCTCTGCGGCCATCACCGATCCGTTTCCCGCAAATGCGGTCAACACCATTGCTGCACCAAGTACCATTGCCATTCTTCTTTTCATACCTTATGACCTCCTGTCTGAATAATGATGTGCTGCATCTACGGCAGCTTTTATATAATCGAGCCTGATGTTCTCTCCCTGAATCGTGCAGTCAGCCCCGACCATAATTCCTGTTGTCCCAAACGCATCCAGAACTTCCTTTACTTCCGCTTCAATTGCTTCTTTCGGACCATGCAGGATATTCCCTTTGTTGTTCATACCTCCGAGAATTGGCTTTCCAAAGGTCTCACGCCCCTTCTCCAGGCTGTATCCATTGTCCTTAACCGACCAGTTCACCAAATCTGCCGGATATGACAGGAACCGGTCTACACACGTATGGAATTCATATTCCGGTTCTCCGCAGATATGAAGGATATTATATTTGCCTTCCATCTGATCCGCCACATTCAAAATCTGGAAGTCTGACGGCTTCACAAGCCTGCTCCATTCTTCCTCACTGAACCTTCCCGGCTCACCAAACTGTGCTGAGTAATAAATACCGTCCGCTCCGGCTTCCAGATATCCTTTTGCCCACTGCTCCAGCGCATCGGCGATCCGCTGCACCCCTGCTGCTACGGCTTCCGGCGCTTCTTTGCTGTATTTCATCAGCACATCGTCCCCAAAAGTCATTGAGGCAGCCTTAAATGGGCCGAACATCGTCTGAAAAATCAATACATCATCTCCGGCTTCCTTCCTGATCCCGCGGATAATTTCTGCCATCTTCGCGAACTCCTCAGAATCGGTTCCTTTCACACTGATATGATACCAGTCCTCCGCACACGTAATCGTAC
Source organism: Lachnospiraceae bacterium (assembly GCA_030524665.1). Classification (GTDB taxonomy): domain Bacteria; phylum Bacillota; class Clostridia; order Lachnospirales; family Lachnospiraceae; genus Choladousia. The sequence continues at coordinate 9,236 of JAUNGL010000084.1, forward strand.
CGCTGATCGGATATCCGTAATCCTGCATAATCTTGATGATATCCATACCGGTCTCGCGATACAGCTTCATGTGTGCATCAATCATCTCCTGTACTGAATAATCCGATCTGTAATGAAACCAGAATCCTGCCGGAACGTAATCCACAGGTTCCCCCTTCATCACTGCCAACACACGCTCTGCTCTTGTCATGTTCTAAAATCCCTCCCTTGATTCGTGTCTGTATTCACACTTCACAGCCTTTGATGTACATGATTATATGGATTTATCCCCTGAAAAAATAGAATTTTGCTTAGAAAAAAATCAAATTTTTCTTTGTTATTGTCTGTTTTTACTAAAGAAAGCATGGTATACTACAGCATGTCTGCTATTTCAGGGTAACAATTACCAGTATGTTTATAATTCCGGGAGGTATTATCCGATGAAAAAAATAACACAGCTTTCTTTTCGTACCCAGATATTTCTGGTGTCCCTCTCGCTCGTGATCCTGCCGTCCGTCATTCTCGGCATTTTCGCAGCAAACAAAAGCGCGTCCACCATGGTCGCCGAATACAAATCTTCCATGCACACAATCACCTCGCAGACCTCTCTGTCATTAGATACGCTCCTTCAGGATGCGTGCAAAATCGCAGATCTTCCTCTGCTCAGTGATGAGGTCAGAAAAACCATGATTACAGACTATCAGGATGATTATCTCTCTTATGCTCAGGATTCCACCATGTTCCGAAGCATGTTCCGGCACACCAACCGCCTGAACAATAACCTTGAAACCTGTATCTTCCAGAACCGTTACGGTTTTACGTTCGAATACAATATCAACAGCGTCGCAAAACAAAACCAGATTTATGAAAATATCGAAAAATGGGAATCTCTCGCCAGACAGGCTTCTGATTCCACCTATTTTGCACCGCTTCAAAAAGACACAACCTCCGGTATCGAAAAAACAATTATACCAATGATCAAGATCCTGTTTGACCGGTACGATTTCACAGAAATCGGTATTTGCTATGCCGAACTGAATTTTAAATCCATCGAGAAAATCCTGACCTCCGCCGGAAATACACAGAACACACTGTTCATCTACAACTCTGATCATGAGTTATTCTATTCCTCAGCTCCGGTCTACATGCAGGAACCGGAGAAATATGAAAAACTTTTATCCTCCCTGCATGCCTTCGTGACCACACTGCAGGAGGATACCCAAGTTGCAGAAAGTGAACTTGAGATTGGAACCTCCCGTTATTTTATCAATGCCTGTATCAATCCGACTACTCAATGGCAGATTGTCCAGTTCGTAGATAATCAGGAAATCACCCAGATTTACCGTGCCAATTATTCCAGCTATGCACAGATTTTCTTTCTGTGTATCCTGCTTGGACTGATTCTTGCCGCCGTCATTTCCGGAATACTGTCTCACTCAATCTTGCTGCTCTGTACCCAGATTGATTCCCTGAATCCCGAAAACGGCGGTCAGATCAACATCAAAGACTGCGGCTCCAATCAGGAGCTTCAGAAGCTGATCCTCAGCTTCAACCGTCTGAATGAACGGCTGACCAGAAGCCTGCAGCAAAATTACCAGATCCAGTTAAACGAACAGAAAATGACCATACAAATGCTTCAATTCCAGATTAACCATCATTTTCTGTATAATACGCTGAATGTAATCAAATCACTGGCCGTCCTCCACAATGTGCCCGAGATCGAGACGATTTCGCTCTGCATGTCCGATCTGCTCCGCTATAATCTGGAACATTTTCCGGTCGCTAGGCTGGAAGAGGAGCTCCTGCAAATTAAGAGATACCTCTCCATCCAGAATATACGTTTTCCGAATAAATTCAAATATGACTGCAATATACCGGCTGAATTTCTCTCTATGCAGATTCCGGTTCTGATCCTGCAGCCACTCGTGGAAAACAGTATTGAGCATGGGTTCTCCAGCTGTGAAGATGACTGCTATATCAGCATCAGCTGCCAGCTTGACGGAAAACATCTGCACTTTCTGGTAGTGGATAACGGAACTGGCATTCCTGCCGACCGACTGGAGAAAGTGAACCGTGATTGTCTGGCCGGAAACACTTCAGAAGTTCTGAACGAAAGAGGACATCATTCCATCGGACTGAAAAATGTAGCGCAGCGTATTCGGAGTTATTTCGGAGAAGACTGCGGACTTGTTGTGGAGAGCATGGAAGGAAAAGGGACAATTATTGACATTATACTGCCAGTGCCGAATAAAAATCAGGAGAAATAATTCCTGTGAATCACGTTCTTTCATTTTTTTTCCATTTGATTCTCGTGCATTCATCTGCAAAGTCCTTTAGAATAACAACCAGTTTTGACAGCATTGTCTAAAATATAAAAAATATAAACTGGAATGCGGAAGGAGTGCAACACAATGGATCAGAATATTACATTAACTGGTAAACCCAGTATTGATAAACCGTGGATGAAATATTACCCGGATGTTATGCTGAAAATGATTTCTCTCCCTGATTGTACAATCAAAGAATATTTGATGCAGCATTGCCCTGGCATAGATGTAGCTGCCATTGATTACTATGGTGAAAAAATCTCATGGAAAACAATTTTTGAAGAATCTTCACAGGTTGCAAAAGCCCTCAGGGCTTCAGGTTTCAAAGAAGGCGACCAGATACCTGTTTTCCTGCGTCTGGTGCCTGAATTTATCACGCTCTTACTGGCGGCAGAAGAAATCGGAGCCTCACTGCTCTGCCGTGACAATACACTGGAAGAAAATGTAGAAGCTGCGGCAAGGGCCGATGCAAAGGTTATTTTTGCTCATGAATTTCTTTCTCAAAAAGAACTGAAAGCTTTCTGCAAAATCGGTGTGGAAAGGGTTATCCTGATCTCTCCTCTGAACCGCGGAAGCCGGGAAGCTATGCCTGCGCATGTACAGGCTTGTCTGGATACTTATTATCCTCATTATCCTGAATCCTGCGCTTCCGGTATTAAGACTATGACCTGGGAAGAATTCCTGACATCCGGCAATGAATATGATGGTGAAGTGGCTGCACCTACAGATATTAACCGCCCTCTGTTCCGGGCTTATACTTCCGGCTCTACCGGACCTTCCAAACAGGTAATACATTCAGCCAACACTATACTGAGCGTCATCTGCCAGATGAATTTTTACGGCAGCTCAGACGATTTCCGCCCTAACTGGCTTGTAACCTGCTTACCGCCCTCTCTGGTAGCGGTAGTAGTCTCTATGGTTTTACTGCCGTTATCTTCTAACAAACTGCTAATTATGGATCCATTCTGCTCTGAGAATGATGTAGATCTGGAACTGATGCGCTACAAAGCAAACAACTGGCCAATGGTTCCGATGTTTATTGAAACTATTATGCGTAACGGACGAATTACTCCTGATTACGACTTGTCACATCTGCTCGCCGGCGGTGCAGGCTGTGAAGCTCTTAACAATAATCAGCTGAAACGTGCCCAGAAGTTTGTCGACTCACATGGCTGTAAATTCCGCTTTACTACCGGCTACGGATGCAGCGAGGGCGGTTCCAACCTGACACTTCCTATGGCACCCAAACCTTTGGGCAACGGCAATGTAGGAATCCCTATGCCTCTGAGTACAATGTCTATCTTCAAACCTGGTACTCACGAAGAATTAACTTATAACCAGATCGGAGAAATTTGCAATTCCGGTCCATGCAATATGCTGGGATATGATGATCCTGAAGCTACTGCGAAAGCACTGCAGTTACACGAAGACGGCAACGTCTGGCTTCATCTTGGTGATCTCGGTTATATGGATGAAGATGGCGTTATCTATACGCTGACCCGCGGTGAATCACCACGCTTTGGAGGCGGCGATTTGTGTATTCAGCCTATGGAAAATCTGGTAGCTGACGCAGACATTGAAGGAATTGATGACGAATTTTTTGTCAATATCCCTGATATGAAGCATCCAGGATACTTCTTGCCGTATCTGTATGTTGTTTTAAAAGAAGGCTACACAGTAAAGGATATCCGCAAAAAGGTAAATGCCTGCCTGAAAGATTATATGCGTCCCGTTGACATCATCGCACTTGACAAACGTCCTTTCTGGCATTTCAAAACCAATCGTATTGGTCTGACGAAAGAACTGCTGGATGAACTAACAAACAATAAACAGCAGGTTGCGGTATAAAAAACTCGTAATTTCACAAACAGCACGTTTAACCCTGAACAGGCTAAACGTGCTGTTTTATTATTTCATATGAGAAAGTAATGTAATTCCCTGCATAATATGCCGGATATACCCGCTGATCGAGTCTGTATCCGAAATCACTGCACTCTCATCTTTATTCCATACTTCTTCAAAAAACTGATTAAAAATCATCTGCATTTCTGCCTGATTCAGGATCATTATTTTATTCCGGCTTCCATCATTATTCAGCCTTAAATACGAAAGCATATCACTGATAAATACACACTCATTTGAAATATATTTAAAATCTGATACCAGGCGTCCATAAATCAGCCTGAGTTCCAGATCCCTATTCTGTTCAAACACGTCCAGCATATGTGACATATAGTGCAGTCTCTGTTCCGGTGTTAAAATAATTTTATAATTATAGAAATCCAGTTCTCCCGATACTGCCAGATCAGAAAAAGCATTTTCATAAAACATCAAACGAATGGTCGATTTTTCAAGAATATTTTTGGTGGTCTGATGAATACGGTACAATTCATCAATACTTATCGCTTCCTCTTCATCTTTCTTCATCTCGCTGACAATTTCACTAAAAAGATCGTCCGGCAAAAACACTTCTGTCATATGTCCCATCAGCCAACGTGGATTCGGCGCCAGTAATGCACGAACATATTCATTCTTTACTAATAAATCCTTCATGGTACTTTGCACAAATAATAACATTTCTCTGTTGCATAGACTCTTAATATGTTGATACATCACATTGCATGCTGATTTTTCTTCCGTAGTAACCACTGCCATACATTTATCCTTATTCACCAGCATGCCTGAAATTGAAAAATCATTTTTTACCGTAAAAATAATTCGCCCGCGGCTTTGATGGGAACCATAAAACTGGAAATCAACGTAACACATTTTCGTCAACATATTAATAATAAAAATTGTATCATAAATATAATCCCAGTTTTGATGATCCAGATTAATGACTAATGAAAAGTGAACATCTGAATAGACCACATTGCTGCCCGGATGAACGGACTGCAGGCTCACAATCTGGATTCGATATTCATGATTCATGGACATCAGGTCCATTTCCGCCATAATATCAAGGAATTTCACACGCCGAAGGACGGGATGCTGCATTTTTACAATATATTTTTCCAGAGGAAGTTCCGGAAAAAAATACACTCTTTCCCCGGCACTGACTATCGTATCTTTTTGTTGTTCTCTTGCATAATTATATTCTGCAACCAAATTATCATAAATAGCCATTTCAAGCTCATTTGCATTTCTTACCTGGTAGTCTTCCTTTAATTGAGCCGCCCCTTCTTCTGTAGCCGAATTGGCAATACAATGACTAATACCGGATAAAACCTTCTGCTCTGTTTTCTCCGAAGGAATCATTTTTCCATTTACCCATTTGCTGATGTAGGAAACATCATACTGTAACTCCTGAGCAAGTATGTAGTTTTTCAGACCTGCCGTATTCATCAGATACTCCAGCAGACTGCTGAACCTGTTTTTCTGTTCCACTTCTCTTCTCCTTTTTCCTATATCCCATAAACTCAACTTTCTCAACAGATGTTTCCAATAAAGTCTGTCAAGCTCTGTAACTGTCTGCACAGTAAACGGTATTCAAAAGCGTATCCGTCAAACCAGCTAAAGAAAAGCAGCGGCAGGACCGCATCTTTCAATTACGTTTCCCCCGCTGCTTCTGCACTCTTTCAAAACTGCATCAATGACTGGTGTTAATCACCTTGCCAAATTTGTTCTGCGAAAAACCAACCCTATGCTCTGCGTCTTCTATAAATTCCGATAAGTACCATCAGGATCACCAGCACAGATGCCGCTAACAGCCCAACATATAAGATAATCGGGGTCTCATCGCCGGTATTAACGCTGTCACCTTTCTGGTTATCCTTTGCCGTATCTGCAGGATCAGCATCCTTTTTATCTTCTGTTTCGCCAATTT
>JAUNGL010000239.1 GCA_030524665.1 Lachnospiraceae bacterium
TTGAACTGGACGAACTGCTCCTGCGTGTCCGGGCGCTTTTACGCCGGGCGAATATAGAGATGGACAGGAAACTCTCGGTTGGAAATCTGATGCTGGATGCAGATGCCATGTCGGCAGCCGCAGATGGGGAAGAAATCCCGGTCACCACCAGGGAATTCAATATTCTGTATAAACTGCTGTCCTATCCGAATAAGACCTTTTCACGCGCCCAGCTGATGGATGAGTTTTGGGGGATTGATTCGGAAACCAGTCTGCGTGCTGTGGATGTGTATATCACGAAACTACGGGATAAATTCTCAGTTTGTGATGGCTTTGAAATCAAGACGGTGCGCGGACTTGGATATAAGGCGGTGCTGCTATGAGAAAGGAGAAAGCCTCTGCAATCAACAAAGTTCGCCAGTCACGATTTCCTATTTCGCTGTTTGCGGTGTTCTGGGGCACGCTGCTGCTGATGTCCGGTATCCATATGGGCCTTCTGATTCTGGCAAATAAAAATCAGTGGAGCGAAGTGACGCAGACGATCATACCGATGGTATATTGGGCTTTGGTTGCCGCTGACCTGACACTGTACACCCGCCGGCTGGTGAAGCGGAACTATGAGGAACCAATGCAGAAGCTTGCGCAGGCAATGTCCAAAGTGGCAAAGGGAGATTTTTCCGTTTTTGTTCCACCGCTGCATACCATGGATAAACAGGATTACCTGGATGTCATGATTATGGACTTCAATAAGATGGTGGAAGAGTTAGGAAGCATTGAAACTCTGAAAACCGATTTTTTCTCTAATGTATCCCACGAGATCAAAACGCCGCTGGCCGTGATCCATAACAATGCGGAGCTTTTAAACCGAAAGAGCATTACAGAGGAACGACGCCTGGAATATTCGGAAGCCATTCTCCATGCTACCAGGCGTCTGGCCAATCTGATTACCAATATGTTGAAGCTGAATAAACTGGAAAAACAGGTAATCAAACCGGTCCCCCGGCTATATGATGTGTGTGCGCAGCTTTGTGAGTGTGCCCTGCAGTTTGAGGAAATGTGGGATAAGAAGGAAATCGAGTTTGAGGCAGATATGGAAGACCGTGCCATGATCCGGGCAGATGAGGGGCTGCTGGATCTGGTCTGGACGAATCTGTTATCCAATGCCATGAAGTTCACCCCCGCAGGAGGTACAATCACCATTACACAGACATCAGATGATGAGAAGATTACAGTCTGTGTATCCGATACCGGATGCGGTATGGAGGAAGCTGCCATGAAACGTATTTTTGATAAATTTTATCAGGGGGACACCTCCCATGCCACAGAGGGCAACGGGTTGGGTCTGGCTCTGGTACGGCGTATTCTGGAGCTGTCCGATGGAACCATCTCCGTCAGGAGTATTCCCGGCGAGGGTTCGTCTTTTACCGTCACATTGCCGGTATCCCTGGATTATGAGGGAGAAGTGTCATGAAGGATAAAAAAGAAACACCGTTTATCGGATACGATTACAAAGAAATAACTGTTCCGGATGAATTGGCGTCTATGTATCTGGACTGTTATGAAAATTTTGGATGGGAACCAGATGAAAATATTGTCACAGCCAAAGGACATGGCGGGACAACGATCCGAATGAAGCGAAACAGAAAAATTATCAACAAGATGGAGTTGACACGCCTGCAGCATCATTTTGAAGCCTGTGTGAATGAAATTGAAGCGCTGGAAAAGGCCAAAACCTCTGCCGCTGCAATATGGGCGCTGGTGATCGGCATCCTCGGAACCGCATTCATAGCTGGCTCTACATTCGCTGTCGTTCATGAGCCGCCGATTATCTGGTTATGTATTCTTCTGGCAATTCCGGGTTTTATCGGATGGGTATTGCCTTATTATGTTTATAAGCAGACTGTCAGGAAAAAAACGCAGAAAATACAGCCGCTGATTGAAGCGAAGTATGAAGAAATGTATCAGGTTTGTGAAAAAGGCCACTCGC
>JAUNGL010000085.1 GCA_030524665.1 Lachnospiraceae bacterium
TCCTCCCGCTCTGGGGCATCGTATGAAATACTCAGTTCTTGAATTAAACACGAATAGAATTCCCTATTTGGTTATCTAAAAAAATAGTTGCATTATAGAATTCAATGTGGTAGAATCGTTTCAATTTGAGCATTTTGCAGTTACGGAGCATTGTGTAGCTGCGGCCCATGGACAGACAGCGTATTGACGGATATATTTTAGCTGAGAAAGGAATACGGTGAAAATATGAAAGCATTTCTGATTTTGGAAGACGGCACGGTTTTTACGGGTAAGAGTATCGGCGCCTCACGTGAAGTCATCAGTGAAATCGTATTTAACACATCGATGACGGGATATCTCGAAGTACTGACCGACCCATCCTATGCGGGACAGGCAGTTGTGATGACCTACCCTTTGATTGGTAATTATGGTATTTGTCATGAAGATATGGAATCTGAAAAACCTTGGCCGGATGGCTTTATCGTCCGCGAATTATCGCGTCTCCCCAGCAACTTCCGTTCGGAAGATACAATCCAGAATTTTTTAACTGAACATGATATTCCAGGTATTGCAGGTATTGATACGCGTGCGCTTACGAAGATTTTGCGTGAAAAGGGAACGATGAACGGCTGTATTACGACGGATGAACATTATCAGAAGGCTGAATTGATTGCCCGGATGAAGGAATACAGGACCGGAAAAGTGGTTGAGAAGGTAACGTGCAGGGAAAAGTATGTGCTGGAGGGGAATGGCCCGAAGGTGGCTCTGCTGGATCTTGGTGCGAAGAGAAATATCGCCCGCAGCCTGAACAAGAGGGGATGCGAAGTGACCGTGTACCCGGCAACGACCAGTGCGGAGGAGATTCTCGCAGCGAAGCCGGATGGCATTATGCTGTCGAACGGACCGGGGGACCCGAAGGAATGTACTCTTATAATAGAAGAAATCCGGAAGCTGTATCAGTCGGATGTACCGATTTTTGCCATCTGTCTCGGGCATCAGTTGATGGCGCTCGCGAATGGGGCAGATACATACAAAATGAAATACGGACACCGCGGGGGAAATCATCCGGTGCGTGATCTGAAAACAGGAAGGGTCTATATTTCTTCCCAGAATCACGGTTATGTCGTAGATACGGAGCATCTGGACCCGGCTGTTGCAGTTCCGGCGTTTGAAAATGTGAATGACGGAACGAATGAAGGTCTGGCTTATACAGGAAAGAATATTTTTACCGTACAGTTTCATCCGGAAGCGTGTCCGGGGCCGCAGGATTCCGGATATCTGTTTGACCGGTTCCTGAAGATGATGGAGGTGAATAAATAATGCCGAAGAATTCTGAGATCAAAAAAGTACTGGTGATTGGTTCCGGTCCGATTGTGATCGGACAGGCGGCGGAGTTTGACTATGCAGGCACACAGGCGTGCCGCTCTCTGAAGGAGGAAGGGATCGAGGTTGTGCTGCTCAACTCCAACCCGGCGACCATCATGACAGATAAGGATATTGCAGACAAGGTTTATATTGAACCGCTGACTGTGGAGGTCGTGGAGCAGTTGATTCTGAAGGAGCAGCCGGACAGCGTGCTGCCGACTCTGGGAGGACAGGCGGGACTGAATCTTGCGATGGAGCTGGAAGAGCGAGGGTTCCTGAAGGAGCACAATGTGCGCCTGATCGGTACTACTTCTGAGACGATCCGCAAAGCGGAGGACCGTCTGGAGTTTAAGAGTACGATGGAGAAAATCGGTGAGCCGGTAGCTCCGTCCAAGGTTGTTGAATCGGTCGAGGAGGGAGAAGCATTCACACAGACCATTGGGTATCCGGTTGTCTTACGTCCCGCGTATACACTGGGAGGAAGCGGCGGCGGTATCGCCAATAATCATGAAGAGTTGGTTGAAATCCTGCAGAATGGTCTGCGCCTTTCACGTGTGGGACAGGTGCTTGTGGAGCGCTGTATTGCGGGATGGAAGGAAATTGAATACGAAGTGATGCGTGACAGCAGGGGCAATGTGATCACGGTCTGCAACATGGAGAATATTGATCCGGTCGGTGTCCACACAGGAGACAGCATCGTCGTAGCGCCGTCCCAGACGCTCGGTGACAAGGAATATCAGATGCTTCGTACTTCCGCGCTGAATATCATCAGTGAGCTGAAGATTACAGGAGGCTGCAATGTGCAGTTTGCGCTGCATCCGACGAGCTTTGAGTACTGTGTGATCGAGGTAAATCCGCGTGTCAGCCGTTCCTCCGCGCTGGCGTCCAAGGCAACCGGATATCCGATTGCGAAGGTTGCGGCGAAGATTGCGCTGGGCTATACGCTGGATGAGATTAAGAATGCGATTACCGGAAAGACGTATGCATCCTTCGAGCCGATGCTGGACTACTGCGTAGTCAAGATGCCGCGTCTTCCGTTTGATAAGTTTATCAGTGCGAGCCGGAAGTTGACGACACAGATGAAGGCGACCGGAGAGGTGATGAGTATTTCGGACAGCTTCGAGGGCGGTCTGATGAAGGCGATCCGTTCTCTGGAACAGCATGTAGACTGTCTTCTTTCGTATGATTTTTCAGGTCTGGATGAGGAGGAGCTGATGCGTCAGCTTGCACGTGTTGACGACCGCAGAATCTGGGTGATTGCGGAAGCACTGCGCCGGGGAATTTCGTATGAGAAGATTCATGATATCACAAAGATTGATATCTGGTTTATCGATAAGCTGGCAATTCTGGTCGAGATGGAGCAGGCACTGCAGACACAGGAACTGACGGTGGAGCTTCTGAAAGAGGCGAAGCGCATTGAGTTCCCGGATAACGTCATTGCCCGCCTGACCGGGAAGACAGAAGAAGAGATTAAAGAAATGCGTTACGCAAACGGGATTGTGGCAGCGTACAAGATGGTAGATACGTGTGCGGCGGAATTTGCTGCGACTACACCGTATTATTATTCGGTATTTGGCAGTGAAAATGAGGCGATAGAGACGAACGACCGCAAGAAGGTACTGGTGCTCGGCTCCGGCCCGATTCGTATCGGTCAGGGAATTGAGTTTGACTTCTGTTCTGTGCACTGTACCTGGGCCTTCGCGAAGGAAGGGTATGAGACCATTATCATCAACAATAACCCGGAGACGGTAAGTACGGATTTCGATATTGCGGACAAGCTGTATTTCGAGCCGCTGACTCCGGAGGATGTAGAGAATGTTGTTCGTCTGGAAAAACCGGATGGGGCTGTTGTCCAGTTCGGCGGACAGACTGCGATCAAGCTGACGGAATCTCTGATGAAAATGGGTGTCCCGATTCTCGGTACCTCGGCTGAGAATGTGGATGCGGCAGAGGACCGTGAGCTGTTTGATAAGATCCTGGAGGAGTGCAGTATCCCGAGACCGGCGGGAGACACTGTGTATACCGCGGAGGAAGCGAAAGCTGTGGCGAACCGTCTTGGCTATCCGGTGCTCGTGCGTCCTTCCTATGTGCTTGGCGGACAGGGAATGCAGATCGCGATCAATGATGAGGATGTGGAGCAGTTCATCGGCATCATCAATCGTATCGCACAGGAACATCCGATTCTCATTGATAAGTATCTTGTCGGCAAGGAGATCGAGGTCGATGCGGTCTGCGATGGCGAGGATATCCTGATTCCGGGTATCATGGAGCATATTGAGCGGGCGGGAATTCATTCCGGTGACAGTATTTCTGTGTATCCGGCGCAGAGTATTTCGAAGAAGATCAAGCGCGTGATTGAGGAATACACGAGAAGACTGGCGCGTTCTCTCCACGTCATCGGACTGATCAATATTCAGTTTATTGTGAGCAATGATGAGGTATACGTCATCGAAGTCAATCCGCGTTCCAGCCGTACCGTGCCGTACATCAGCAAGGTAACAGGTATTCCGATCGTACCGCTTGCGACAAAAGTAATTCTTGGAAAGAAGATCCGGGAGCTTGGTTATACGCCGGGACTTCAGCCGGAGGCAGACTATTTTGCAATCAAGATGCCGGTATTTTCCTTTGAGAAAATCCGCGGCGCCGATATTAGCCTTGGGCCGGAAATGAAATCCACGGGCGAGTGCCTGGGAATCGCGGCGACTTTTGACGAGGCACTGTACAAGGCATTTCTGGGTGCAGGTATCAACCTGCCGAAGTATAAAAATATGATCATGACGGTCAAGGATTCTGACAAGATTGATGCGGTTGATATTGCACGCCGCTTTGAAGCGATCGGTTACCGGATCTTTGCAACCCGCAGTACCGCAAAGGTACTGAAGGAGCACGGCGTCCATGCGATGCAGATCAACAAGATTGAGAATGAGTCACCGAATCTGATGGATCTGATTCTCGGACACGAGATTGATCTTGTCATTGATACGCCGACGCAGGGAGTCGGACATTCTAAGGATGGGTTCCTGATCCGGAGAAATGCGATCGAGACGGGAGTGAATGTATTGACCTCGCTGGATACGGCAACGGCATTGATCACCAGTCTGGAGAACAACAATATCCACGGACTGACATTGATTGATATTGCACAGGTGGCCACCAGAGCATAACAATGGTTATATAAAAGCAGGAGATCGTACAGCGGCAGTACCGCATTGCAGCTCGTAAAAGAAAAATGACTATATAAAAGCAGCAGTCTGCCCCGGGCGGTGTCTGAAGTCTGCTTTCCGTAAAGTGCTGTCAAGCTTTGTGGAAGTGGATTTTCAGGTATCGGCACGGGGCAGGCTGCTTCTGCCCAAAAGGCGGGCAGGATAAATCCTCGTGGGACAGTTGTCCCGCGAGGTGTTCAGGTGCGGTTTTGCACCTGAATCCCGAGTTTTACTGGAAAAATCCCCAATTTGCATTTTTTTATGGTATCCCGCAGGGTTTTCAAGTATAATACAGGTAATGAAAGTAAACATTTTTCAGCACAGGCGATGGCAGATTGTGAGGTGAAGCCATGGAATATGCATTACCAATAGGGATTGAGAATTTTGAGGAGATCATTACTCAGAATTATTACTATGTAGATAAATCTCTTCTGATCAAAGAACTGCTGGATCTGAAGGGAAAAGTGAATTTGTTTACACGTCCGAGGCGGTTTGGAAAAACGCTGAATCTAAGCATGCTGAGGTATTTTTTTGAAGATAGTGGTGATGCGCGGAAAAATGAGACAAACAGAAACTTATTTGATGGGCTGAAAATCATGGATGCAGGAGATATTTATACGGCTCAGATGGGGCAGTACCCGGTAATCAGCCTGACATTGAAATCGGCGAAGCAGCCTAATTTTGACTCTGCATTTTATCAGCTGAAAAATGAGATTGCAGGCGAATTTTCCAGACATAACTTCCTGCTGAACAGTTCGGAGCTTTCGGAAAGTGAGAAGGAGAAGTTCCGCAGTATTATGGACTGGAAAGGAAGCTATGATGAATATTCAGGTGCTTTGCAGTTCCTGAGTAAATGCCTGTTTAAAGCCACCGGCAAAAAAAGTGTGATACTGATCGACGAATACGATGTTCCGCTGGAAAGTGCATATTTTGGAGGATATTATGAAAAGATGACAGATTTTATCCGCTCGCTGTTTGAGTTGGGTCTGAAAACAAATGACGAGTTGGAATTTGCGGTGATTACCGGCTGTCTCAGAATTTCGAAGGAGAGTATCTTTACAGGACTGAATCATTTGAACATCATATCTGTTCTTAACAGGCAATACAGTGAACATTTTGGATTTACTGCAGAAGAAGTGCGGAAAATGATGGTTTACTATCATCGGGAGAATCGTTTCAGCGATATGCAGCAGTGGTATGATGGGTATTCTTTTGGGGATAAGGATATCTATAATCCATGGAGTGTGATTAGTTTTATGTATGATCTGAAGGCTGATATTTATGCATTTCCACGTGCCTATTGGGCCAATACAAGCTCAAATGAAATCGTAAGGAAACTGATACAGAATGCAGATCAGGAGACGAAAGCGCGGATTGAATTACTGCTTGCAGGAAAAACTATGGACATTCAGATTCATGAGGAAGTGACTTACGAGGACATAGACGGAAATGAGGAACAGCTCTGGAATTTTCTGTATTTTACGGGATATCTGACGAAGACGGGAGAATGGATGGAGGGGCGGAATATTATTCTGCGGGTAGTGATTCCGAATGAAGAGCTGAAGAGCGTCTATGATAATATAGTACTTGGATGGTTTAAAGAGAATATCAAAAAGCAAGACTTTCGTGATCTGTACCAGGCGATGGAGGACGGTAATACAGAAAAAATGACCAGTATTCTGACCGAGCAGTTGATGAACACAATTAGCTTTTATGACAGTGCAGAGAATTTTTATCATGGATTTTTAGCCGGGATATTAGTGCAGAGCCGGAAGTATATTGTGAAATCCAATCGTGAATCAGGAAATGGACGGTCAGATCTCGTGGTGAAAAGCCCGAGTTTGAGAGGGCGTGCATTTATTTTGGAGCTGAAGATATCAAAACATATTGATGAACTTGAGAAAGATGCCAAAAGAGCGCTGCAGCAGATTTACTGCAGAAAATATAGGGAAGATTTGCATGCAGAGGGGTACAGAAGGATTACGTGTTATGGTATCTCATTTTATCGCAAAGACTGTGAAGTGGCAGGGGATACGGAGTGATTGGATGATTGTGAATCTCTTTCATCTGGCTTCCAAAGAGAGCATGGAAATCAAAATGGAAAGGAAATAGATATGAAAAAGAGCATGAAGAAAATAATGGGAATTGTATTGACGGGAATCATAGCGGCAGCGCTGGCAGCGGGCTGCGGTGCGAAGAAAGAAGAGACGGAAAGCAAGAGCGACTCCACGGCGGCTGTGGAGTCCCGGAGTAATGCAGAGGAAAGCAGCGGGCCAATCATTGAGATTAAAGTAAAGGATTATGGTGACATCACAGTGCAGCTTGATCCGGAACATGCCCCGATTACAGTTGAAAATTTTGTGAAGCTGGCCGGTGACGGATTCTATGATGGTCTTACCTTTCACCGGATTATTGATGGATTTATGATTCAGGGCGGTGATCCGCTTGGCAATGGTACGGGGGGTTCTGATGAGACGATCAAAGGAGAATTTTCCAAAAACGGGGTGGATAATCCATTGTCTCATACGCGCGGAGCGATTTCTATGGCGCGTTCCCAGGATATGGACAGTGCCAGCTCGCAGTTTTTCATTGTGCAGCAGGACAGCAAATATCTGGACGGCGAGTATGCTGCTTTTGGCTATGTGACAGAGGGGATGGAGGTTGTCGATCAGATTTGTGAAAAGGTACAGGTGCAGGATGGAAATGGTACGGTATTGAAGGAAGACCAGCCGGTGATTGAGAGTATTACAGTGACAGAACCATAGATCCGGAGGAATTTGCCACTTTCCAGCACTTTCCTGCTTAAAACACAAAAAATTTACGTTTCTGCGGTTGCATTTTCCGGGGAAGCAAAGTACAATAAGAGAGGTTCTGTTGTTGAAAGCATCGCGCACTGGATGCGCTTATGGAGGAAAAGATGCGTAAAAAATCACATATTTCACTGGCGCGTTATCTGGTCAGACAGAATGGTCAGTTTGAGATGTTTCAGCATAAAAAGGCGTTTTATCTTGGATCGATCCTCCCAGACCTGAATCCGGGCATGGTGGCGGCACCACATGAATATGAGACTTCTTATGAGAATTTGAAAGATGATATCCGGGAACTGACTGAGGGGTGGCAGGCAGAGAATTCTCCGAGAGCCTTTTGGAGGAAGCTTGGGATTGTGATGCATTATCTGGCCGATTACTTTACATTTCCACATAACACATCGTTCCCCGGGTCGCTGAAGGATCACTGTACTTACGAGGGCGAGATGAAACACTGGCTGCACGAATATGTACATACTGGAGAAGCGAAAAATATATTCTATGTGCAGAAATACAAAGCAAAACAGATCAATACGGTAGAGGATCTGTTTCGTTATATCGAAACCTCTCACGATGCATATATGCAGGAGACTCATTCGGTGGAAAGTGACTGCCGATGGATTGTGGAAATCTGCTCGCAGGTTTTGATTGCAGTGGTATATCTGATGGAGCAGAGTGTTGGAAACAGTACATTTGGAGTGGGAGTGCAGGTAGCCTGATTGTGTGTATACGATTAATGGAAATGTAAGAGAGATATGATTTAAAACATCATCCGCAAGAAATACATGGTAGTCAGAGGGATTGCAGAGAAAAAGCAATGTAGGTTTGGAAGCGAGGACATTAAGTCCTCGTTTTTTAAAACCAGTCCATTTTTTGTAATTTGGATTCATTGCAATTAGTGGTAACAGGTATTAAACTAAACTATAAGAGAGCAAATAATAAGCTTTGCATAAAACAACATACTCGCTCAAACAAGAGAGTATTTATTTCTATTAACGTAAATTTGCTTACTCAGGAAATACTTGATATGTACACTAGTGAAACGAGACTTCTGTAATATTATCTAATTGATTTATGTATATGAAAAGATCGTTAATTTTCAGGCGTAAGGGCAAATCTACTGTCTTTTAGTCTGTTATAGCTAAGCTAGAATATTTACAAATTGACAGGAGATATATTAGAGATGAGGGAAAATAGATGAAGAATCTGAAAATAAGATTTAGGTATATGAGTAATACTGTTCGCGAAGAAATTGCAAGTTTTGCAGTTGAAATAGAGGATGATATTAAAATAGAGAATATTATTTCGAGAATAGAGTTGGAGTGGATAAAATATTCAAAAAGAGATTTTGTTAAAGAGAAACTTTGGATTCAAGGTGATAAAACATCGACGGAAAAATTTTGTAATGATACCATTAAAAATTTAATAAATGATAATGATGAACTTATAGTAACATATTCTGAAGTAGTTTTACCAGAAAGTGCTGCAAATATAGATTTTTATTTGACGCGCAAGGGTGATAGGATTGATTTTAATATGTTTCCAAGGGAACTGAATCATAGATTTACACCTCATGTTTCAGCTACTTGTAAAGGCGAAACAATACGCATTACGTTGATGGAAAACCCGCAGATATTTGGTGATGTACATTTTTCAGGAAATAATAGTAAAAATGAGAAAATTGCAATGTCTTATGTTAGGAAGAACCTGTCCAAATTTAGACATTATTGGTATAAATATGTTGAAAGTCAATTTTAAAGAATAGATAAAAGTACAGGCTGAGATCTATAAAATAAAGGATATATTGAAGAGTGATATTCATGTCTTGTAAGCGAAGCGTTTAGCGATTGCCGTTACTGGACACGGAATGAACAGTAGTCGCTTGTCTGTCACTATTTAGGGGCGTGATCCGTGAACAGTAACTGCCTGTCTTATCGGGTTGAGATTTGTTTTGGAAAAAAGATTGTAGTTCAGGATGAAATTTGATAGGATATACTTTGAGAAGATAACTATGAGACTATCAGGCAGTCGTGCAGAAAGGATTTATTATGGGACTGATCAGAGCTTTAAAGGGGGCTGCGGGCAGTACGCTTGCGGACCAGTGGAAGGAATATTTTTATTGTGACTCTATGCCGTCGGATGTACTTGTATGCAAGGGAAGAAAGCGTACCTCCAGGCGTTCGTCGAACCGTTATGGCAGTGAGAATGTGATCACGGACGGTTCCGTCATTTCGGTGGCAGACGGTCAGTGTATGATGATTGTGGAACAGGGAAAGGTTGTGGAGGTCAGCGCGGAGCCGGGCGTTTATACGTATGATGCTTCGATCGCGCCGAGCATTTTTAATGGAAGTCTCGGAGATGGTATTACGCAGACCTTTGCTGAGATTGGCAAGCGGTTCGCGTTTGGCGGGCAGGCTTCTTCGGATCAGAGGATCTATTATTTCAACACGAAGGAGATCATGGGAAATAAGTACGGGACAGCGACTCCGGTGCCGTTCCGTGTGATTGATCAGAATATCGGACTGGACGTAGATATTTCGATTCGCTGCAATGGAGAATATTCCTACCGCATCGAGGACCCGATTCTGTTTTATACGAATGTATGCGGAAATGTGGCGGATGATTTTCGGAAGTCTGAGATTGAGAGCCAGCTGAAGAGTGAGCTGATGACAGCATTGCAGCCTGCGTTTGCGAAGATTTCTGCGATGGGTATCCGTTACAGTGCGCTTCCGGGATGTACGGCGGAGCTGGCGGATGTGTTGAATGAAGTACTTTCTAAGAAGTGGAAGGATCTGCGGGGAATCACAATTGCATCCTTCGGTGTGAACTCGGTGTCGGCCTCAAAGGACGATGAGGATATGATCAAGCAGCTCCAGAAGAGTGCCGTGATGCGTGACCCGTCGATGGCGGCCGCACAGCTTGTCGGTGCACAGGGGGATGCGATGCGTGCGGCAGCGGCGAACAAGGCAGGCGCTATGACCGGATTTATGGGAATGGGTATGGCTGCACAGTCGGGCGGCATGAATATCCAGGAGCTTTTTTCAATGGGCCAGCAGAGAAATACGCAGCAGGGCCAGATGCAGACGAAGACAGCAGGAAGTACGGTGGGGAATACAGGCAGCTGGAAATGCTCCTGCGGTACGGTGAATACCGGGAAGTTCTGCGTAGAGTGCGGGACTCCGAAGCCTGCAGAGGGATGGACCTGCAAGTGCGGAGCTGTAAATAAGGGAAAATTCTGTTCCGAATGCGGTGCAAGGCGTCCGGCCGGCGCTCCGGTTTACCAGTGTGACAAATGCGGATGGAAGCCGGAGAATCCTGCGAAACCTCCGAAATTCTGTCCGGAGTGCGGGGATCCATTTGATGAAAATGATCTTGCCTGAGTCGGATTGATTGGATCCGGCAGGGTGAGGACAGACAGGAGGGAACAGATTGGCAGGTATTTTGGAATATAAATGTCCGTGCTGCGGCGGTGCCATTACCTTTGACAGCCGTGTACAGAAAATGAAGTGTCCATACTGCGATACGGAATTTGAGATGGATACACTGCGGCAGTTTGAGGAGGAGCAGATTCAGGAAGAAGAACGGCCTGCGTGGGATGCGTTTGAGCAGGAACGTGAAGAAATGGCTGATGATACAGGGGAACTCGTATCCTATGTCTGCGAATCCTGCGGCGGTGAGATTGTAGCGGACAGGACGATGGCATCCTCACGCTGCCCTTATTGTGACAATCCGGTTATCGTGATGAAACAGCTTTCAGGTGTCCTGAAGCCGGATCTGGTGATTCCGTTCAGGCTGGATAAGGAGGCAGCAAAGGAAAAGCTGAGACATCATTTGAAAGGGAAGGTGCTTCTTCCCAGAGAGTTCCGTACGGAACATAAGATCGAAGAGGTCAAAGGTGTATATGTCCCGTTCTGGCTGTTTGACTGCGAAGCGGAAGCAGATATCCGCTGCAGGGGAACGAGAATACGGCATTGGAGAAGCGGCAAGTATGAGTATACGGAGACATCACACTATCTGATCAGCCGTGCCGGGGAGATGGCATTTGACTTTGTTCCGGTGGACGGTTCTGAGAAGATGGCAAATGATCTGATGGAATCCATCGAACCGTTTGATTATCAGGGAGCGGTGGACTTTCAGACGGCATATCTGGCGGGCTATCTGGCGGACAAATACGATGTATCTTCCGCAGAATGCTATGGAAGAGCAAATGAACGGATTGCAGCAAGTGCAGAACGGATGCTGATGGATACGATTCAGGGGTATGCGGCCTGTGTGCCGGAGAAGAAGGATATCCGACTGCACCGCGGCGGGATCAAGTATGCATTGCTTCCGGTTTGGATTCTACATACGAAATATAAGGGAGAACTGTACACGTTTGCAATGAATGGACAGACAGGGAAATTCGTCGGGAATCTGCCGATGAATAAGGGCAAGGCTTTCGCACTGTGCGGCAGTGTATTTGCTGCAGTGACGTTGCTGACATTTCTGATTACTTTACTGTTATTCTGATAGGAGGCGGCTATGGAAAAGGAAAGAAATGTATGCTGCGGGGATGCCTGGAAGCGTATCAGGAGAGCCATTCTTCCATTGACGCTGCTGTTTCTGATGCTGGCAGGATTTCCGGCGGCAGCGCAGGAAAAGAAAGTGGTGGATATGGCGGATCTCCTCACCCAGAAGGAGGAAGAACGTCTTCAGGATAGACTGTCGGGGATTGTGGAGGAATACCAATGCGATGTGGCAGTTGTGACGACAGAATCGATCGACGGCAGCTTTGTAGAAGAGTACGCAGAGAATTACTATGATAACCATGGATACGGAATCGGTTCGGACTGGACGGGTATCCTGCTGTTTATCAGTATGGAAGAGCGCGATTGGAATATCACGGCAGAGGGAAAAGGAACAGAGATATTCACAGATTACGGCCGAAGGGAGATTGGGGACCGTATTGTGGGAATGCTCAGTGACGGAGATTACTTTGATGCGTTTATGAAATTTGCAGACTTATCTGAGGAATTTCTGCGTCAGGCCGCGACAGGAACGCCATATGATGTAGACCATACCTGGAAAGAGCCGATGAGTCTCGGGATGAGGCTTGCAATATCGGCAGGTGCAGCGCTGGTTGTCACCTTGATTGTGTTTGCCGTTTTGGTTTCACAGCTCAAAAGCGTCGGATACCAGTCCGGGGCGAGAGAGTATGTCCGGAGAGGAAGCTTTCATCTGACACGGTCGAATGACTTGTTCCTTTATCGGACTGTGAGCAGAAGAAAAATCGAGGATAACCCGCCGCCTTCCGGAGGAGGCGGAAGTTCGACGCATACGACCTCCAGTGGTCATACAGCGAGCAGTACAAGCGGGAAATTTTAAGGCAGGGAAGAGGGGCAAAAGATAAATGCCAGAATGATCTGCAGAAGAGCCGAACCCCGGATTTCCTGAGAAAAATACAGGATCAGACAGGAAAACCCGGATATCAGATACGAAAAGGAATCTGATATCCGGGTTTTTTCACGACTGCAAAAATATTTGACTGGATGGGATGTAACCTTTTCTGTAAAATGGCGGTCTAATAGATATAAACTCTAGAAGAAAAGAGGTGTTTCAGCTTGAACAGCGACAGGCAGGCCGAAAAACTGGCGGGCAAAGCGATACGGGGAAACGTCAATGCGTATGGACAGCTGATTGAGTATTACAAAGAATATCTGTACCGGACCGCATGGCTTTTGGTAAAAAATCAGGAGGATGCGCTGGACATTGTCAGCGACTGTATCCTGCGAGGGTTTCATTCAATTCGTACACTGAAGAAACCAGAGTATTTCAGGACCTGGATGACCCGTATCCTGATCAACTCGGCCAGAGACTACAGGCGGCGGTATCCGGAAACAGAGGATATTGACACAATCTATATGGCAGAGCCGGAGCAAGGGATTTCGCCCGAAGAAAAAATGGATCTGTATCGGGCGATCGATCTTCTGCCGGAAAAATACAGGAATGTGGTGATTCTGAAGTATTTTGATGAGATGAAGATCAGTGAAATCGCTTACGCACTGGAAATACCGGAGGGTACTGTGAAAGTGTACCTCAGCCGGGCCAAAACAAAGCTCAGACTATTATTGGAGGAGGACGAGATTTATGAGGATGAAGCTTCAGGATATACCAGTTCCGGACGAACTGGATCAGGTCGTACAGGAAAGCATGAACCGTATTTATTCCGGGCAAAGGCGTAAGAGATTCCGGCATTGCCTGCTCGGGTGCGGTACGGCAGCAGCCGTATTTGCCGGAGGATTTTTCTTCTGCCTGAATGATCCGACGCTGGCTGCCAGCCTGCCTCTGATCGGACATATTTTTGAAAATATGCAGGATTCATTCGGATATGCAGGAGATTACAGCCAGATCGGCGAGGCACTGGAGGATGACGAAGTAGCGGTGCAGCTTGAGAGCGCATCCAGTTCAGAGGAGATGAACCAGATCTCGGAATATACACAGACGGCTGATGGACTGACTGTGACTCTCTCTGAAATTTACTGTAATGATCAGGCTATTTACGTGACGATGCAGATGAAAGCTGAAAAACCGTACCCGGAGGTATGGGGATTCCAGTGCAAAACGAAAGAACAGTATTCGTTTAATCCGACCGAACAGACAAGCTTGCCTGTCATTGACGGGAAGATAGTGGATGAATGCACGTATGCAGGAGTCATCCGAATTGATTTGAACCGGAAGAAAACGGACATGTCCGAATATGACGCGGCAAGAGAAAAGGCGCTTGCAGCAGGAGAAGCATGGGATGATAGCTGGGACGCATACGGAGAAAATGAGAACCGGAAAAAGTATGTGAAAGAAGTGGAAGTACCGGATGAATTTACAGTAGAACTAGAATTTGTCGAGTTTTTCGGTATACTGGTCGATCCGGAGGCACCGGACTACGGGAAAACACAGGAAGAGCTGGACGCGATGTCCGATGATGAATGGAGAGCGTTTATGAACCAGTGGCTGGCAGAAAACCCTGAATGGGGATGGCATAATAAGCACCAGTATGATGTTTATGAAGGCTCCTGGCGCTTCACACTGAATGTGAAAAAGAATACAGAGGATACGCAGGTCGTGGAACTTAACGAAGTCAACGAGCAGGGAATCGGTATCAAAAAAGTAGTAAGGGATCGCTTTGAGATTACGATGTACGATACGTATACAGACGGAGCCTTCAGTGCAGACTATTTCCCGGTCATGCTGGATGCGGACGGAAGGCTGATGGATGACGGAGGAAGCGGCAGTGTGAATACGGTGGCGATTGGGGACAGAGATGTGTCGCATGTGGATATCTTTCTGGTTCCCTATCTCAAATGGATGGATGAGATGAAGGGCGATTACCTCAGAGAACCGAATGCCAGAACCGCGGATGGAAGGACACCGAAGGAACTGCTGTTGGACGAGTGTGCATATCATACAGAAGTGGAGTTTGAAAAATGAAATTTGTGTTTAATTGACTACAAACGGACGCCCAGCATGGGTCCGGGACACACCACGCAAACGCGGGTAACGCTCCGGCGAGCTAACTGCTAACTACGACCATTGGTCACAAGGAATCCACCAGGCTTACGCCTGGTACCCCTTCTGACAGATAGCCGCTCAGGAATGCCTTCGCGCCTAAGTCTACGTAAGCAGTGGATCTCACCTGCGCTAAAAGCACCCGCTGAATTGTTTGCTTAGGTGTGTCCCGGGCCCATGCTGGGCTGTATTTCAATAGCTGTAGAACAAAAACTGTAAATTTTAGCTCTCACGTATTATTTTCAGCGAAGTATACGTATTTTTATATCCGGAAAGAATGAATTTCTGACAGTAGTCTTAAAAATCCTTTCCTCAGCCAAGCTTTCGTTCCAATTTTATAATTAGAAGTGAAAAACGGTAAAACATTTTTAAA
>JAUNGL010000240.1 GCA_030524665.1 Lachnospiraceae bacterium
ACTAAGCGGTGCTTAGCACCGTCAACAACTACTGGATGAATAATTCAGGTTTATTATTTTAATATTGTAATTTGTTTTCGAATATACCGTTCCGTACCGCTTTCAAAGCTCATTTACCCCTTTTATAGAATGGCAGCAGCACTACCTCAGCAGCCACACGGCGTCCTCTGACCTCTGCTTCCACAGCTGTTCCCACCGCAGCATATTCAGTATCCAGAAGAGCCATCGCAACAGGAGCCTTCAGATACGGGCAATGGGTGCCGGACGTCGTGACTCCAACCTTGACATCCCCGACATAAACATCCGTGTGCTCCCGGATGATTCCTCTCCCGGTCACTTTCAGACCCACACGCTTCTTTGCCGGCCTTCCTTTCGCTTCCAGAGCTGCCTTCCCAATAAATTCCTCCTTGCCCATCCTGACAAAGGCTCCAAGTCCTGCCTCAAGGGGGGAAATCTCGTCATTCATCTCATGCCCATACAACGGCATGGCTGCTTCCAGACGGAGTGTATCTCTTGCCCCCAGGCCACAGGGAATCAGTCCATATTCCTTACCAGTCTCCAGCAGAAGCTCCCAAAGCTTCGGTGCTTCCTCTGCCGCCAGATAAAATTCAAATCCATCCTCTCCCGTATACCCGGTTCTGGAAATTATGCAGTCCATATCTGCGATCTTCCGGTGGAACTTGCAGCTATAATATTTCACCGGAATGTCCTCCTCTGCCACAAGCTTCTTCAATAATTCCTCTGCCCTCGGTCCCTGAAGAGCGATCTGTGCCACCTGCGCCGAGATATCCGTAAAAACTGCATCGCCGAATTCATGCGCCTTCATCCAGGCGAAATCCTTATCCTTATTCGCAGCATTAACTACAATGAAATAATGGTCTTCCCGCACCTTGTAGACGATCAGGTCATCCACCACACCGCCCTCCTCATTGCACATCGGGCTGTATCGCGCCTGTCCATCATACATAGTCGTGTAATCATTCGTCAGAAGATGATTCAGATTCTTCACCGCATCACTTCCGATACAGGTAATCTCACCCATATGGGAGACATCAAACAGACCGCAGGCCGTCCGGACTGCCATATGCTCCGCAATGACTCCGGTGCCATACTGTACCGGCAGCAGATATCCTGCGAATGGCACGATCTTTCCTCCATACTTCACATGTGTCTCATACAAAGGCGTTTTCAGTTCCATAAGAGCATCCTCCTTATATATATATAAATTTTCTGTTGTTGCCCAACACTCCTCTTTCTCATGACCCCAGTGCCAACCGTCTCTGAGACTTGTGCGTAACCGAATCACACAGCAAATAACATAAAAAGAGACGCATCAAACAAATCCAAATGGCTGCAGCCACTTGATTTCTTTGCGCGTCTCTGTCTTTCTACCTGAAAGATTCTCCCGCCAGCACGTCATCCCTGAAATCCCTAAAAACTTCAGGATGATATACCGATTCCCCGGGATTGCTTCTTGGGTGCCTCTTTGTCTCTCCAGAGTGTCGTCCAGATCTGGTCCTTCTGCCTGAGAGTTTCTGCAAATTCCCCTTCGGCGCCGCCTCTGTTATCCTGCCTGACAGGATATCCCCGGAACAACCGGAAGCATTCTGTCACTGCCTGTGCAAAATACAGCGTCCTCTCCCAAATCCTTCAACCGACATATATTTATTTCCCTTATATTAACACATTTTGTATGTTTTGTACAAGCATTAATTTGATTTTCCCCTTATTTTTAGTAACAGTTCAGCTATGTTCGTGTTTATTCAAGAACTGAATATTTCATACGATACCCCAGGGTGGGAGGAGCAGGCGGCAGAGGGCGGACTGGAAGCTGTGCTCCGGGCACAAGAAGAACTAAGGCGCAGCCGACATCGACTCCGGGGCACTGCTCCGATTCGAGTAAAATCCTGATGGATTTTCCTCTCAACTCCGCTGAACGGTC